>DATCDR010000116.1:0-3453 GCA_036510575.1 Acidimicrobiales bacterium
CTGGGAATGTCAAGCGAATTTGGCCCCACCGCGCTCATCAGAACTGGCTCCACCTCGTGGGCCACTTCTTGAAGTGACTCAGTCCTCGACTGGCGTCCGGTTGTCCTTCGTGCGCCCGGCGTAGCGCTGCCAGGCGCTCGCCCTGGTGACACCGAGAAGATCGGCGATCTCTGCCCAGGACAGATCCTGATCACGTGCATTTGCGACGGCCCGGGGCAGGCGACTGGTCGCCTCTTCGATCAGGCTCGTGAGCAGATGGAGGTCGACGCCGGCGTCGCCCACCCATCCCATGGAGCGCAGCGTCCCGAGCGAGGTGAGTGCCTCGTCGAGCACTGCTTCGGTGTCGTCGCCGACCTTGGGGGCGAGGTAGTAGTCACGGCGTTCGGTCATAGCTGCGCGGATAACCATACAGTTAATGGCATCACCGGCGTCGCTTTGGATGATGCTTTTCCCGGGAACCGAGCGCCGCGTAAGGTGCGGTGATGGCCTCCGACTCGCCGCCAATCCAGCTGAAGGTGACGCTTCGTGACGTGCATCCGCTGATCTGGCGCCGCCTCCTCGTCCCAGGGGAGACGACGCTTGCCAAGTTGCACCTCGTCTTGCAGGTGGCGATGGGCTGGGAGGACTATCACCTGCACGGCTTTCGAATCGGCGAGAAGCGCTATGGGCCAGCCGACTACGAAGACGTCATGCCAGACGAGATCGACGAGAGCACCGTCACGCTCGCCGAGGCCTTCGGCGAGAGTCGCAAGTTCTTCTATGACTACGACTTCGGAGACTCCTGGGAGCACGAGATCGTCCTCGAGAAGACGACCTCGACCGAGCCACAACGCTTCGCTCGTTGCCTCGCCGGAAAGCGCGCCTGTCCGCCGGAGGACTCCGGTGGCGTGTGGGGCTACGCGAGCCTGCTGGAAGCACTCGCCGACGAAAGCCACGAAGAGCACGAGGAGTATCTCGAGTGGGCCGGCGAGGACTTCGACCCGGAGGCCTTCAGCCTCGCCGTCGTGAACGTGCATCTAAAGGGTCTCGGCTAGCCCTTCCGCCGCGAGCGCGTTGCCCGCAGGCGATAGCTGTTCTGGCCGGTCTCGACGATGTGCCCGTTGAAGGTGAGACGGTCGACGATCGCGGCCACGAGCCGCGGATCGGAGATGATCTGACCCCACTCCGAGAACGGGAGGTTCGACGCCGTGGCGATCGAGGCCCGCTCCTCGCGCTCGGTGATCACCTGGAACAACAGCTCCGCACCCCGTCCGTCCAAGGCGACGTAGCCGAGCTCGTCAACGAGCAACAGGTCCAAGCGTCCGAAGCGTGCGACGAGACGTGCCAGGCGCCGATCGTCTTGGGCCTCGACGAGCTCGTTCACGAGTCCGGCGGCCGTCGCGTAACGGACGCGCTTTCCCGCTCCGGTGGCGACGAGGCCAAGCGCGATGAGGAGATGGCTCTTGCCGGTGCCAGAGTCACCGAGGAAGACGACCGGTTCACCCTTTTCCAGATAGGAGCCCTGCACGAGGGCGGCGACGATCGCCTCGGTCCCTGGAGGAGCAAGCGAGAAGTCGAAGTCGCCGAGCTGCTTCAACCTGGGAAAGCGTGCCTCTGCGACGAGACGCCGACGTCGCCGCTCGGTGCGCTCGTCGACCTCGACACTGAGCACCTCGGCAAGATAGGCGAGATGGCTGGCATGGCTGCGAAGCGCCTCTTCGGCGAGACGCTCGGCCTCGGCGCGCACGACCGGGAGGCGGAGCTCTCGGGTTGCCGCACCGATCGCAGCAGCAGCCGCGACATCTGAGCGCGCGGTCATCTCGCCAGCTCCAAGAGCTCGTCGTAGTGGGCGAGATCCGGCATCGGTCGGTCGAAGCGTTCCAGGGAAGCGATCGGGACGACAGGTGCGTCGCGACGGCCGGCGAGACGACGGGCCTCGACGAGGACGGTGTCGGCGTCGGTGACCGACGAAGCAGCAGCCCAGTCCAACGCCGAGATGACCGCCTCGCTCTCGATGAGGCGCGAGCCGAGGAGCACCTCGACGAGGGCGCGCGTCCCGGACTGGTCTCCGAGACGGCGCCGGGCCATCTCCAAGAAGCGTTCATGTGAAGCGCTGAACGCGCCCGAACGTCGCGCCGAGAAGAGCGCGGTCGAGCCGAGAAATGCCCCGGGCTTGTGCTCGAGGGTCTCAAGGTAGTGATCGAGGAGGAGGGTCTCTGTTCCCTTGCCGGCCGATCGGTCGTGGAAAGCGACCACTTCTGATCCCACTTTCACCTCGATGCGGTCCGCGGACAACAAGACCTCGAGGCGCCGCCCGACGAAACGCACCGGCACCGAGTAGAAGTTCTGGCGCACACAGATCCTCGACTTGGCGTCCACCCGACAGGTGAGTGCCAGCGCGACGTCGAAGCGTTCTGTCGGAAGCGCCATCAGGTGCGGCTCTTCGAGGGCGAAGTGCTCCCCGATGCTCAAGAGCCGTCCGGCGACGTGGCGGGCGTCGTCCTTGTCGTCACCGGTTGCGACCACCTCGTTCAGCTCGGCAATGGTGCCGACCTTCGGCACCGGCACGAGGTGCCGGCGGCGGAACCGTCCGACCTCGCCTTCCACGCCGCCTTTTTCGTGAGCGCCCTCGATTCCGGGGATGCAAAAGAAGCTGTCGAAGCCGTAGTGGGAGCGAAGCGAGATGAACCGCACCGATTCGGTGCGCGAGCGACCCTTGAGCACCCGGGCGACGGCGGGCTTCAAATTGTCATAGCGGATTCGCCTCGGAACGGCTGAGAAGTGCTCGAAGGCGCGCACGTGCCCGTCGAAGAAGGCCTCCTGGGCCTGGTTCAGATAGATGCGGTGGAAGGCACGACCGGAGGCGGAGAGCCGCATCACGAACATCCAGCCCTTCATCGTCACGCCACCGATCACAAAGCTGATCTCGCCGAAGTCGACTTCGGCCTCCTCGCCCAAGGGATGGGTCTGGGGGACAGTCACCAACGCAGGTGGCCGGACCCTGTTCCTCCGGGCCTCGGCGACGTAGCGCCTAACAGTCGGCTCGGAGACCTCGGCGTCGAGCTCGTCGACGAGTCGCTGCCAGACGCGGTGCGCGGTGTGGCGCTGCTTCCTCGGCGCTTTCTCGTCTTCGCTGAGCCATGCATCGATCGTCGCCTTCCACGGGCCGATCGCCGGCTGGCGTCGCGACGTTTGTTTACGCGGAGGCGGGATCGCCGACGCGATCGCCTGGCGCACAGTCCGTCTGTGGACGTCGAATCGCCGCGAGAGCTCGCGGATCGATACCTCCTCTCGGGCGTGAGCCTTTCTGATCTGTTCGAACAGTTCCACCTTCGACCTCACAGACATGAACTCGAGCATCCAAGCCGCGCACGACCAACGGGTGGATCCTCCGGCTCATCGCCGCCAACTGGTGGGGCCAGTTCTGATGATCACCGCCGCTGAAAGTGGGGCCAGATCAGGTGATCACACTCA
>DATCDR010000117.1:0-17342 GCA_036510575.1 Acidimicrobiales bacterium
TACTGACCGTCACATATCTGAGAACCGTCATCAACACTGCGACCGCCGCCACCTGCTCACTGACGAAGCATCGCGCCGCCAACTGACAAGGGATTCGCGAAAGCCCTGGTCGTTTACTGACACGAAGTCGGTGCAGCGACATGCGATCCGAATGAACGTGGGTCTCGCGGGCAATGGTCGTTCACTCCGGGCGCTCGTTTGGCGTCCCGTCTTCTCGTCGAGCGGTGGGCGAAGTCGATGATCTTCTCGCCGTCTGCGTCCGTAACCCCTGCCGGCGACGAATATCTCTTGGCGCCCGTCGAGCCCTGCAGCTCAGCGGGTGACCGGTGCGCGTTCGGCGATATCTGCAATCCTGAAGGGAGGGCGAGGTGGGAGAGACGGTGCGAATCCAATCGGTGATCAGCCGGCGCGAGGGTAAGCGGGGCATGCGCACTATGGTCCGTTCAGGCCGCGGCTGTCGATGACGTCGTTGGATTCGAAACGTCGCGACGCCCCGGCGAAACTGCCGTATCTCTTGAGTCCACGGCGGGTCGGAAGGCGCGTCTTTCTTGCCATGGTCGCCCTCGGCGCGGCGGGCGTTGCCTTTGGATCACAGGTCCAACAGGTGGTCGGGAAGCTGGTCGGATCCGGTATCGGGGGCATTCTCCCTGGTGGAGATCGATTTCGGCTTTACACGATTACCGGCTCCTTTCCCGTTATTCCCCGGTCGAAATACCGCTTGCGGGTGACCGGTCTGGTCGACCGTCCGCTCACCTTGACCGTGAACGATCTCGAGGCGATGCCGAGTACCAAGCTGATCAAGGACTTCCAGTGCGTGACCGGTTGGCGGGTTCCAGAGGTTCACTGGGAGGGCGTGAAGCTCTCTGATGTGCTCGACGCGGCGGGTGTCAAAGCTGAGGCGACGGGCCTCAATTTCGAGTCCTACGACGGCGCCGACTCCGAGAGTCTCACGCTCGACCAGGCAAGGCTTCCTGACGTGATCGTGGCGTTCCGCATGCTAGGTGCGCCGGTCACGACCGAGCATGGTGGTCCGGTGCGGCTCTACGTGGCGCCGATGTTCGGGTACAAGTCACTGAAGTGGCTGTCCGCGATCCGGGTAGTCGCGGTGCCGACTCCTGGATTCTGGGAGCTGAACGGCTACCCGGTAGATGGATGGATCGATGGCTCGACGTCACCGGCGGTAGGTGACAACAACACGACTGCCGTTTGATGTCGGGTCCGTATTCAGAGTTACCCCGAGACGTTCCAGTAGCTACGATCGAAGTGAATGTGTCGTCACGCGTACTCCGATTCGACCGTGTCGAACGTGCAGCGCATTGGATGAATGCGCTGCTGTTTGGAGTTCTCATGGCAACGGCCCTCCCGCTGTACTTCGCTCAGGTGGAGAACATCGTTGGGCGTCGAGCGCTGATCGCGGAGATTCACGTCTGGTCCGGCGTGGCGTTGCCTATTCCACTCATCATCTCGCTGGCGGGTCCCTGGGGCGCACGATTTCGCCGTGACCTGCGGCGAGTGAACGTCTGGACTCGAGCGGAAATCCTCTGGCTCCGCTCAGTTGGCATGCAACGACTCGTCCGACCCGACAAGTTCAACCCGGGACAGAAGCTCAACGCGATATTCACCGGTGGCGCGATCGTCGTCATGCTCGGGACCGGGTCGATTCTGAAGTGGTTCCGTTTCTTCCCTGTTGACTGGAGGACCGGAGCGACCTTCGTCCATGACCTGTTGGCGGCCGGGATCTTCGTCGTCGTATTCGGTCATATCGCATTTGCCTTGACTCATCCCGACGCGCTTCGAGCGATGTTTAAGGGTTGGGTGAGTGAGTCCTGGGCGAAGCGGCACGCGAGCGGGTGGCTCGCGGAGCTCGAGGAAGAAAAGGACGCGCCGTCGCTGCCTGCATCGAGGCACTAGGCGGAAGAAAGTTGGTTTGGCGGCCAGAAGGGGACCGAGGTGCTCGTTCGTCTTCCCATCGAAACGAAAGCGTCGCCGCCTATCCCACGCGGCGACGCTTTGCGAGCTACTTGGATGTCTCCGACAAAGTCGGCGTCAGCTCACCATCGATAGAAGTGATGCCTGCCCGCACCCTCGCCGCGTCCGAGCGCGAAGCCGATGATCCAGAGAACGAAAAAGACGACGGCGAGAAACCAAAGAACGTGAACGGCGAAGCCGAACCCGGCGAACAAGAAGACGATAAGTAGTGCCAATAGAAGAAGCATCACGAATCCTTTTGATTGCTAGTAGTGACGATAAGGAATGCGCGCTTTGCGTCCGGATGCCTCTGCTATACCCGGACCTTCCCCGATTAATCGCGACCGATCGCATTTCGTTCGCGCCGCGCCGCATCGAGTTGCTGTGGTCGTTAGGGTTTGGCCTGTCAATCGCGTAACTAAGCGATGATGAGTTCGCGCGCGGCGAGTGACGTCACCGCCAGGTCGGAAGGGAGTTTCATGGACGACCAGGAAGTTTTGAATCACATTCGGAGTCTTGTGGAAGAGGAGCATTCGCTCCGATCAGGCGCCAGGCTCGACGAGGCAGGGCGTGAGCGGATGCGCGATCTCGAGGTGCAGCTCGACGAGTTCTGGGATCTCCTACGTCGACGTGAGGCTCGCGAGGAGTTCGGACAAGACCCGAATACGGAGAGCATTCAGTCAGAGTCGGTCGTGGAGAAATACCTGCAGTAGTTCTCGCCGTTACGCGACCTATGAGGCGAACTTCTCGGCTTGCGAAGGATGACTGGTGAACTGGGGCGCAGCGACACGGCCCGCGTGTGCCGCGGCGAGTCGTACTCCTGTTGCGGCACTTTTGGTCGAGACGCAGGGTTGCCCACTTCGCGCCCCGCAGATCGGGCAGGCGTGACTCACCTCAGCGGTGTCGTGTCGGGGTCCGAAGTGGACCCGCTTGGTCGCGCTTAGGTTCTGTGATCGGTGCCCGAAGCCGGCAAATGCTCGGTTGCCGGAGTTCAATACCTCGCGGATGCTTGCCATGACCTTGCTCCTTCCTCGTCTTGTAGGCGCTAGTCCGCTTGCGCGTTAGCCGCCTCACCAATACCTACGGCATGATCGTCTTGGAATTGAGTGCTTCCTCTTCGAGCGCGCTTGGCTGGCGACGAGGCAATTGCGCGCGACGAGGGCGTAACTCGGCTCGGTTCAAGCTTCGATCGCGCTCCGCCGACAGACGCGCTTACTCGTGTCGCGATCGACCTCGGCCAGGCGATCACGGCGAGTAGCGTTCTGTGCCGAGCACAGCTCTGCTCGGAGTCATCGTGCGACGTTCGACATCGGGGAAAGGGCGCTCGGCATGAGAGATCGGACAACTGGCGAGCGACGAGGGAGATTGCTACTCGTCGCCTTGATGCCGTCGTGCGGCGCTCTGGCGAGATGACCTCTCGAACTGGCGGTGAAGTTGTAGTCCAAGCGCTCGAGGCCGCCGGGGTGCGTTACTGCTTCGGGGTCCCAGGTGAGAGTTTTCTCGGCGTTCTCGACGCTCTCCATGACTCGACGATCACGTTCGTATCGACGAGGCATGAAGGCGGCGCATCGTTCATGGCGTCGGGCTATTCCAAGATCGCCGGGGAGATCGGCGTCTGTCTCGGCACTAGGGCGGTCGGCACGGCAAACCTGGCTATTGGGATTCACAACGCTCGGCAGGACTCGACGCCGATGATCGCGATAGCGGGCCAAGTCAACAGATCGTTCATTGGTCGCGAGGCCTTCCAAGAGATCGACCTCGTAGCCGCGATGCGACCGTTTACCAAATGGGCGGTCGAGATTCCGTCCGCAGACCTCGCCCCAGAGATCATGGCGAGGGCGGTGTTTCTTGCTACCTCTGGGCGACCGGGCCCGGTATTTGTCTCGGTGCCACAAGACGTCTGCGATGAGATGACCGAAGCGACGACCACTCCGATCCCACGGGCGACTGTGCCGAACCCAGATCCCGCCGCGGTGCAGGCGGTACTTGACGCACTCCTTGGCGCGCGGGCACCTCTGATCTTCGCCGGTGGTGGCCTCTTCAACTCAGCGGCTGGCTTCGAGCTGCTGACCGCGTTCGCCGAGGCCGCCGAGATCCCGGTGATCACGGGTTGGCGACACCATGATGCCTTCCCGAATGAGCATCGGCTGTTCCTCGGTTGCGCGAGTCTCGGAGCTGCCCCGGTCGTCTTCGAGCGTCTCGGAGAAGCCGACGCGATCTTGGTGCTCGGGAACCGGATGCAAGAGAACGGCACCGACGGCTACAAGCTGCCGTCCCCGGCCGCGCGCCTATTCCAGGTAGATCTCGACACCGCAGTCATGGCAAGTCATCGTTCTCCCGAGCTCGCGATCCAAGCTGACGCAGGGACGATGCTTCGAGCGCTCACCGAGCAGCTTCCTCGAGCGACACCGCAGATCACCACTCGGCTCGAGAAGAACCGCCAAGATCGCGAGCGATTCGAGCTTGCAATCTCGATTCCGGACCCTGCCGCGTCCGGACGCGGTGTGCCGTATCAAGACGTGCTCCGTGCACTTGGCCTCGTTGCCGGCCCGGAGACGATCATTGCCACCGACGCCGGCAATTTCTACGCCTGGATCTCTCGTTACCAGCAGTTTTCGCGACCACGCACCTATGTGGGACCCGCTTCTGGCGCGATGGGCTACGGCCTCCCGGCCGCGATCGGAGCCAAACTCGCCGCGCCTGATTCACCGGTGATCTCGGTCTCTGGAGACGGCGGAATCCTCATGACGATCGCCGAGCTCGAGACGGCGGTCCGTCACCAGGCGAACGTTGTGGCACTCGTTCTCGACAACTCTCGTCACGGCACGATCCGGATGCACCAAGAGCGCCAGCATCCAGGTCGCGTCATCGGAACTGAGCTCGGCTCGGTCGATCTCGCGAAAGTCGCGACGGGTCTCGGCGCTACCGGCTACGTCGTCGCCGAGCCGGACGATCTCGAGCCGACGATACGAGCGGCTCTCGAATCCGGCACTCCCTCACTCGTCCAGGTTCTGATGGACCGCGAGCAGCTCTCGGTCGAGCGAAGGCTCGACGGCACGTGACCGGCAGAGTGACCTCGACTCGGTCGAGGACTCCGCGATGTCGACGCCGGCCCGGCGAGCCTCGAGCAGTGGGCCAGTTTGCTCGATCAGTTCATCGATGCGGTCCTTGCCAATCGGAAGCCCTTCATGTTCCAGGCTCGAAACCAAAGTGCGCTCGAGATCATCTCGCGAAGCGAGCACCACATGGCCGAGCATCAAGACATGGAAGAGCAGCTGCGCCGATTTCTCAGCAGTCCGGCGATTCCGGTCAGCCCGCGGGTCCGGACGGCCTGTTCGATCGGAGCCGTGATGGGCTCACCGATGGAGAGCAAGGCCTTCGGAGACGTCGACGCTGAAGAGCTCGCGGGAGATGTCCGAGGCGCGGTGCGCGACCTTCTCGGTATCGGTCGGGATCTACTTCGAAGTCGTGCCACTCGCCTGCGTCGCTTGGTGCTTCGTTGAGTCGGGTCGGACTGTATAAATCGCGAGTACCGCGAGCTCGGCGAACTTGGATTGCTTGTCAGTTGCTGTCGTTGGCTCGAGGTCTAGGCGGCGTCGCCGACCGGGAGCTCGACGAGGGTGCCGATCTTTGAGATCGCGCACGCCTCGGCGAACGGGACCGCAGGGCTGAAGAGAAAGCCTTGGCCGAGCTCCCATCCGAGGTCGATCAGGCACCGCGCCTGTTCTGGCCGCTCGATTCCCTCCGCGATGCCCGTCGCTCCCATCGTGGCTGCGAGGTGGAGAATCGACTCGACGAGCAGGATCGCACGCGGCACCGAGGGCAGGTCGGCCGTGAAGGACGTGTCGAGCTTGACGTGGTCGAATGGGAATCGGCGTAGGTAGGAAAGCGATGAGAACGCAGTACCGAAGTCATCGAGGGAGAGCCGGAAGCCGAGTGCCTTAAGCCTCCGAACGTTCTCCTCGATTTCGAATGACTCTCCGAGCATTGACGTCTCGGTAATTTCGATCACCACGGTCCTCGGGTCGACGCATGTGGCTTCCAGCACTTCTTGAAACCCTTCTACGATGCCCGACGTCGATATGCCGACAGCAGAGACGTTGACGCTCATCCAAAGCGGTACGGAGGCCCGACTGATCCGTTGAAACTCCCGGAGTGCAAGAGTTGCCTCCGTCGTCACGCGTCGTCCGATATCGGTGATGTAGCCGGTCGCCTCTGCGAACGGCAGGAATCGTCCAGGCAGCAGTAGACCGCGCTCGGGATGCTGCCAGCGTACGAGTGCTTCAAAGCCGACGACTCGACGTCCGGCCAGCTCGAGAATCGGTTGGTAGTGGACGACCAACTCGTCAAGAGGAGGGAGTGCTTCGTACTCTTCTGCCCGCACGCTTTCACCTGCTGCGACGCGGCAGATCGCATCTCGAAGGTCGCTGCTTGCCCGGGTCTTTCGAATCCAAGCCTGGCATCCAGCGTCTATGGCGGCACTGTAGGAGCGAGGTTGGTCCGCGCCGGTGAGCATTATCACGGCTATCTCGGGGTGCCGCTTCTTTAGGAGTCTTGTCGCACAGGCTCCGTCGAGGTCTGGGAGGGAGTAGTCCATGACGACGACCTGAGGTCGCTCCTCGGCCGCGCGTTCGATTCCAGCGATTGCAGTCGTCTCAGTGCCGATCACTGAGATCAGCGGATCGTCGCTCAGGAGGCGCACGAGGCTTTCGACGAGGAGCTCGTGATCATCGACGAGCAGCACTCGGATAGGCGACGCCGTCACTTCCCGTCATCCTCGCTGTGTGGCGGAATTAGCGTGAAAGGGAGCGCGTCGTACCCGATGCACAAGGCTGCGGACGGTTCTGTTTTGTTCTCGTATGTCACGTGTCAGCCGATGTCATCGAGCCCGAGAATTCCGAGGCGTGTAGCTGTCGCCACTGCGGCCAACTTCGAGTGCGCGTTGAGTTTCATCAAAATGTTCTGGACGTGATTGCGGATGGTGTGTACCGATACGAAGAGCTTGGCCGCAATCTCCTCGCTGGGCTCGCCTCTCGCGAGATGGCGGAGGACCTCGAGTTCTCGACCGGTCAGGCCGTCGCCGAGCGCCCCCTCTCGAATTCGCTCGATCACGCCGGCGAGGTCGTTCGCGCGGACGGCCAGCTCGCCTCGGAGCACCGCGCGAATTGAGGTGACAATATCGATGGCCGGGCGAGTCTTCGTCAAGAAGCCCGAGCACCCTGCCTCGATAGCTCGACCTAGAAGGTCGTCGCTGTCGCTGCCGGACATCATGAGGATCTTCGTATTCGGAAATCTCGCGAGAACGTCCCTGGTTGCCTGGTCGCCCTCGCCATCGGGCAGGTGGTAATCCATCAGTAGGACTTCGGGCGACTCGTTCTCGACGAGCACCATTGCGTCGGCGAGCGTCGTAGCGGTGCCGACGAACTCAAAATCCTTCTCGG
Organism: Acidimicrobiales bacterium; assembly: GCA_036510575.1. Lineage (GTDB taxonomy): Bacteria > Actinomycetota > Acidimicrobiia > Acidimicrobiales > Bog-793 > DATCDR01. Next base: position 7,410 of record DATCDR010000117.1, read on the forward strand.
CGGCGACGATCCGGGCGAAGCCCTCGGCGACCATCGAATGGTCCTCGACGATCGCGACCTTCGCCCTTGCCGGAGCTGCCGTCCCACTCGAGGTCGGCTCGAGCTCGTCCGTCGGAGACTTCACGACGCGGGTCGGCGTCATTGGACAACCGATCCGCTGATGAGCGCGGTGGCGTTCGATGCAGCCAGCTCGATCGAACTGGCCGGGCTGAGGACCCGTGGCTGGAGTACCTCACGGCGTGCAAATGCGAGGAGCTGCTGGGCGAGTTGGCTCGCCCGTTCGGCGGCGATAGCGATCTGGTCGAGGTCAGATAGCGCCGCAGTCTTGTCGTCGAGCTCTTCGCGCACGAAGTTCGCATAGTTCAAGATCACCGCGAGCAGGTTGTTGAAGTCGTGCGCGATGCCCCCGGCGAGGCGTCCCATGCTCTCGAGGCGTTCGGACTGGTTCAGCCGGGTGTCGAGAATCTTTCGTTCGCGCTCGAGCGAGATTCTCCGCGTGATGTCGCGACCGATCGCTGACGCGCCAGTGATCGAGCCGGCGGCATCGTGGATCGGAGCGATCGTGACCGACACGTCCAAGACGGTGCCGTCCTTGCAGACGCGCTGGGCGTCGTGTTGTTCGACCAGACCACCGTTGGCGATTCGCTGCAGGGCCTCGTCGAGCTCGTCGATCCGATCGGGCGGAAAGAGTAGCGAGATGTGCTGGCCGATTACTTCGTCCGCCTGGTAGCCGTACATCTGCTCCGCGCCGAGGTTCCAGCTCGTGATCCGTCCGTCGAGAGTCTTGCTGAGGATCGCGTCAACGGAGGAGTCCACGATCGACGCGAGCAGCGATGCGGAGTCGCGCCCGCGGGCGAGCGCCTTATCCATCGTCGCGAAGTGCGCGTCGACGTGCGTACCGAATGCGGCTTCGGTGGAAGTCACGTGCGTGACCCTGCGATCCCGCCTCTGGCCGGATTTGGCTGAAGCCAGCGTGATCTCGGTTGGCGACTAGCGAGTCGAGGTGAACACCCGCATCACTACTAACGGCTAGGTGCGACCCAAGTTGAGCTGATAGTGGCCTTCCGGGGTGATTGACCTGGCAACGAGCGAGTCCTCGCCGTGACGTAGTTCATCTGAACTATCACAAATTAGTGCTTCTACCTGCGACGAAGGGTGAAGCCGCCTCATGTCTCTTGGACCGCCAACTCCCAGACTGAATGTCATGGAATGCGCTGAGAGGAAAGCAATCGTCGAAGTGACCAGTAGTGCACGTGCACGACGTCGAACCCTGCGCAAAGTTGGCGCCGGCGCCGTTTTGGCAGGGGTGATGCTGCTCGCTAGTGGTATCGAGATGGCCGACGTCGCCGCGGCTGGGACCACCAAGCCACGTGTGACCCTACGCGCTGCGCAAGTCGCGGTCCTCGACGGTATCGTCGCCAATCGGCTCAACGCGATCCGAGTGTCGTTCGGACTCGCGACGGCACAGATCACCACCGCGTACAGCGTTGAAGTCGGCGAGGCCGTCGCCTCGAACGAGGACCCGCCGTTCGCACCGGCGACCGCAGGCGTGGTCGAGGAGGGCAGCCTTTGGGGAGTAGTGCCCGGAGCGACCGCCTCGCCCACATCGTCAGCGCTCGAGATCGTCGACGGTTGGGTGTATCACGATGGCTGGGAAGGCTCGGTTGCCGCAACTTGGAACGCAGACTGCACCTCGGTACATGCGGTCGGCTGTGACGGTCACCGTCGCAATGTCTTGTCCACGTCGCCCGTCCGAGGAGCAAAGCTCTACGTGGATGTCACCACGCGCTCGGTGAGCTATCACGGCTCGCCAGCTCTTGCCGTGGCGGCGCTCTTCGTCTGGAAGACCGGGCTGGCAACGTCATGACCGCCGGCGTCGGCTCGCTCGAGGTCGCCCGCGATGGGGCACCTCTGCCTGGCATCTGAGCGCTCAGTGGTTGATGAGTACGGGAGTGCCGAGCGGGAGAAGCTCGGCGAGGGCGACGATTGTGGCATCGGACACTCGAATGCAGCCGTGAGAGAGGCTCGCGCCGACACTTTGCGGCACGTCGGTGCCGTGTATCCCGATCTCACCTGGACCGCCGCCGAAACTTTGCAGCACGTCGGAGTAGGCCGAGAGGCCAAACGCATACGGGCCGTACCCACCAACCGGGTCAGGTTGCTTGAGAAGATCGACGATGAAATACGTTCCCGTGGGAGTCGGTAGCGCTGAACGACCCTCTCCAATCTTGATCGACATCATGACGAGGCCGGCGTTGAACACCGTCATTTGGTGTGCTGAGAGGTTCACGTGGACGAGATAGTCGTCGGCCGAGAGTGTCACCGCATCGCTTCGCACCCAGCCCTGACTTTGGTTCGGTCGACTCGGCAGGTAGACGCGGATCCACGTTGAGCCAACCATCGGACCCGAGGTGAGAAAGACAACCGGGTCGCCCGTACTCGTCGGATTCTTCAGCACCTCGGAGGGCTTTGGCGACGACGGCGTTGCAAAGACGGCAACACTTTTTCCTCGAGCCTCGGCGACGACACTCGGATTCGAGGACTGTGAGCTCTGCGCCTCGGGAGGTCCCGCCGAGATCGGCGCAACGATCGCGCCGCTCGGAGTCGCGACTGCGGCGTTGTAGGCCAACGCCAGCGCTACCCCCAACGCCGCTGTGACGCCGACGATGCCGATCGCGAGGGCGATGTCCCTCGGAGATCTGCGACGCCTCTTCGCTGGCGACTCACCGAGTCGACCAGCGAGGTGGTTCGCGGCCGAGGTCATCCGGTGAACGTCGCGGCTTTGATTATCGGCGTGTGGGGCTTCGCCGGCGGGAGCACGTTATCGAGCAAGGTCGGTCGTGTCGCGGCGGTCGTCGAGTTCGCGATCTTGTTCGCGGACGGCGGAGATGTAGTCGACATCGCCGTCGATGGCGCCGTAGAGCTCGGCACGGTCGTTGGAACTGTCGTTGGCGAGACCAAGGCCGCAATGGCCGGAGCCGCTGCCTCGGTTACGACCGTCGTCGGAGTGGGCACTGGGCAGTCGGTTGGAGCCGCGACCTCGCCGGTGTTCGACGTCCTGAAGTAGTCCGAGAACGTGCTGTTGACCTTGAGGTAGATCATCCCGGAGACTGTCGGAGGAAGCGTCTGTACGATCGTGACCGACGCGTACGGCATCCAACCCGCGCCGCCTAAGCCGTTGCCGGACGCAGGGATCGCAAGCGTGGGCTGGCTAAGTGTGGCGATGCCGCCAGTAGCAGCGGTTACGTCCGCGATCTCAGAGAGATTCCAGTCGTTCGTTATGGTCCAGGTGACCTGGTAGCCGGTACCGGGGACGGTCGCGCAGCTGGCCGTGCCGGTGACGAAGTTTTCGTGCGCAAAAGCAGGGGAGGCGACTGCCATCAAGCTGAGCGCGGCAACCGTTGCTGCCACGCCGACTCGGATACCGCTTCGCCGACTCGCCAGCAGTAGGGCCCGCATCACAACATCCGCCCAGAGTTGGTTCGCCGCGGAAGCTGCCCTACTTGGCAGTAGCTCGCTTCATCGGCGACGTGCCAAGGGTTGGGTGCGGATCCAACTTGCTTTGGACCTCGCGGACGACGTGCTGAACAGTTGAAGTTTTTGGCGGTGGTCTTGTGCATCCCGGTCTCCTCTGCAATCGACCTTAAGTGGTCATCAGCAGCCAGGGACTGGAGCTACGGAGCCGAATCGTGGGGCTCGGGTAGGTATTACGGCCGCACGCCGGCAAATATTTAGTTTCGCGTCGTGCGAGCGGTATCCCGCGGGCGCGTGGATGAGTTCGCGCGGGCACAGCGGCAGCGGGTAATCCCTTGTGCGGAAAGGCCAAACGGGTTGGTTAGCACCGACGTGGCCCATATAGAGGACTCTGCATTCGAGACCAATTGCCGACCCCTCGAAGGGGTATCGGCGCCAGATCCAACCGAGAAGGGCGATCATGAGGACCGCGGTTAGGCATGGCTGGCGCGCCTTCGTCGAACCTCGTCATGACGAGTCATGAGGATCGCGGTTAGGCATGGCTGGCGCGCCTTCGTCGAACCTCGTCATGACGAGTGCGGCGACCCGAGAGATCTGGTCGGCGCCGGACTTTCGATTGCCGCGCTGAGTAAGCCTGCGTAGTAGCGAGCGCCTTGCGGGTTGAGGTGGACATCGTCGGGGTAGAAGTCGTTCGGATGCGCGGTGCCGAGCGCGAACCAGTTGATGACGGTGGTGTTCGGGTAGGTCGAGGCCACCTCGGCGATCGCCTGATTCACCTGCTGCTCCCAGGGACGTCCGACAAAGGTGTTCACCAGCACAATTCGACGCAGTGGGCCAAGTGAGCGGAGAAGATTGCGGAGCTCAGCCGGCGCGAATGGTCCGTTCGTGCCGAGCTCGAGAATCAGCCGATCGCCGATGGCGCCCTCGGCTCGAAGCTTGGCCGCTTCGTGGGTGACTTCGTAGAGCTGCTGACCCTCGAGTGCGTCGATCCTCATTCCAGGTAGGAGTTGACGAAGATAGGGCGCGGCGTCGATCAGGATCGAGTCGCCGATCGCCGTTATGCCTGCTCCGCGTGGAGTAAGACGGGTTGAGCCGATCGGCTCGGTGGTACCGCCAGGTGGCGGCGTGGTCAGTGATGCACCGGGGCTTGTCTGGCCGAGCAGGGTCGTCGGGGTAGCTGGCAAGATCGACGAGACCGACGAACTCGAGCCGAGCGGTGCGGCACCGACGAGGCCGGAGAGACCGATGGCGCACACCACCAAGTTGGCTCCAGCTAGTGAAGCGGCGATCCAACCTGGCCGGCTCACGGGCAAGCGAGTGCGCCGCCACTCCTCGACCCACTGCCGCAGCCTCCGAAAGCCGTCATGGCGAATCGGCTCTTCTATGCAGCGCCATGAGGCCGCGGCCAGCACAAATGTGGCCGTGACGTCGGCCAACGAGCGGATCGTGCCTGGGCTCGTGTTCGCGGGAGTCGTGAGCACGATCACCGGATAGCTCCAGAGGTAGATCCCGTAGGATCGAGCGCCGATCCAGCGAAGCGGCGCGATTCCGAGAACCGTCGCCAGCCGTGCACCGGGGTGAATCGTCACGCCGATGAGCACCGCGCTCAGTACCGCGCAGATCACCATCCCGCCGCGGTAGAGAAAGGCCTCGTACTCGTTCGTCGTGGCGAACAAGAGCACGATCCCGACAAGTGCCAAGACTCCAGCGGACTCGAGGACGCGGCGAGCTCCCTCGGTCAACGGGCCTACCTTGAGGTCTCTCGGCCAGGCGATCGCGAGGGCGGCACCGATCAGCAGCGCGAATGCCCTGGTGTCGGTCCCGTCGTAGGCGCGGGTTGGATCGCCGAGCGGGGAGTAGAGGAGGCCCATCTCGATGGCGGACGCGGCCGCGGCGCTCAGGATCACCGTGATGAGCACCTTTCGCGACTTGCCCCATCGGAGACCGACGAGGAGCAGGAGCGGCCAGAGCAGGTAGAACTGCTCTTCGATCGCAAGTGACCAGAGATGCCCAAGCGGTGACGGCGGCCCGAAGCGGGCGAAGTACGAAACATGCTGGTGGATGAACCACCAGTTGCTGAAGTAGGCGATAGCGGAGGGAAGGTCGTCTCGGATCGAGTCGAGCTGGAACGAGTCGAAGAGCGTCGCCCAGCCGACTACAACGAACAACATCAAAAACAGCGCAGGGAGCAGGCGCCGTGCCCGCCGCCGCCAGAACTGCCTGAGGTCGATCCGTCGGTTTCGTCGAAACTCCGCTACGAGCAGATCGGTAATGAGATAGCCCGACAGAACAAAGAACACCCCGACGCCGAGGAGTCCACCGCCTGCCCATCCAAGGCCGACGTGATACGCAATGACACCAAGCACGGCAATGGCCCGAACGCCATCGAGTCCAGGGAGATAGGGCCGCGCGCCCTCGACCGGCTCAGGCACCGGCACAGCTTTTATCAGGTCGCCGGAGCGGCTCCGACGACGTGGGCGAGGCGAGTTTCACGCTGTCCCCAGATCGCGATCCAACAGTTTTGAAGCATCTCATACGAGGCCGATCACGGAGTGGCAAAACGGTCCGGAACTCTCTGTTTGCGCAGTATTTGCGCGGTTTTTGACGGGCCGCGCGGCCACTGTCGTGAGCGGTCGATTCCTCGGTGCTGGCGGGCCGGTTGCAGGTTGGCCCGAGGCCTGGTGATCAGTTCTGCGACGCTGCGGATCGTCGCTGCATTTCTTCTGGCGAGACGTCTTCGATGCGCGACGCGATGAACCAGCGGTGCCCGAATGGGTCTTCAAAGCCCGCTGTCCGGTCGCCGTAGAACTGGTCGCTCGGTGCCCGAAGCTCGACCGCCCCCGCCGCGAGCGCTCGGGCGTGCACCGCGTCGACATCTCCTACGTAGAGGCTGAGCGTGACCGCCGTTCCGCCGAGCGACTTCGGGCTCTGGTTGCCGGCCTCTGCAAATTCGTCGGCCAGCATCAGTATCGAGGTCCCGAACTCCAACTCGGCATGGCCGACCTTCCCATCCGGTCCGTCGAGACGCAGCCGTAGGACGGCGTCTAGTACCTGGCAGTAAAACTCGATGGCGGCATTGGCGTTGTCGACCGCGAGATAGGGCGACAGACGCGGGTACTCAGACGGGATTGGATCGACGTCAGTCACAGTTTTGGCCTCCTAGGTGCCCTCGAGCAAGGCGTACTGGGTCAAGGACAAGATGTTGTCGTCGAGGTCCGCGAACCATGCGACGAGGTCGCCGCTCGGCGACTGCCACACTCCGTTCGCACGTTGGTCCATCCCCTCGAATCTCTTGAACGTGACGCCTCGAGCGTCCGGCCCACTGATCGTGGCGTCGATGTCGGCGACCTCCCAGCCGGCGACAGTGAACGGTTGCGGGTGCGGGTCAGGCACGGGGCAGAGTCGAATCCTCGTCCCGTTGGCATTGATGACGAGCGCGAATGAGTTCTCCTCGAAGACCGCGAAGCCGAGCGTCGACTCATAAAACGCCCGCGCCACGCCAATCGCTGAGACCGGGATGAACACCACCAGTGAAGCGTTTTCGAGCATTTGCGAAGTGTAGGACTTGCCGCGATCTAGCTGACTTACGCGGTGAGCGGGCGAGCCGATGGGAGTGGTTCAATCGTTGTGGCGAGTCGAGGCGCTGCCGGGGATCGAGCTTGCACGGTATACGCTTGTGCCGACACGAATACAGCCCTGACGTGTTGAGCCAGATTCTGCTGGCCCGGGAGCGACGCTCGAGACCCCGGTTGCGCCTGACGTATCTCTGACCTTCAGGAGCTTTCATGAGCGATCTCATGGGTTCGCCTCTCACGTTTCTCGACTCGATCTTCATGGCGCCTGCGGAGTGGGATGCCGAGGTCGGTGTCGTCTGGCTCCGCGGTGAGCTCGACATCTCCACGACGCCGATGCTGTCCGAGGTCATCTCTCGGGCTCTCGAACTGGGCGCTGGCGACCTCTTGTTGGACTTGAGCGAGGTCTTGTTCATGGATGCTTCGACGGTCGCCGTCTTCGCCAGAACCCGGGAGTCCTTGCGGCGACGGTCGCGATTGCTCGTTCTCCGGTCGCCCTCGCGCTGTGCCAATCGTGTGCTCGACCTTTGCGGGTTTAGCGAGTTCACCAACTGGCATCCATCCGGGGTGCTCCATCCGCTGGAGCAGGTCGTGGTGCAGCGCGCGCTCGCCGAGCGACGCCGCGCCATTCCCCGAGCAGGGCGGCTCGTCGGTCGCGCCTCGCTGCGGCTCGTTCTAGAAGATGAGTCGGTTCAAGGTGAGTCGGCTCCTCAGTAACTCCTCGACCGAGATCCTTCACTATCTGTTCGGGATTGGGCTTCGCGAGCTCGGATCGGTGGACGGGCCAATGAGGCCTTAGGTGTCAACTCGTAGGTACCGGCTGTGGCGCCGACGGGCCGACGTAGCGGGCACTCGGACGGATGAGCCGGTTGTGAGCGGCCTGCTCCATGACGTGTGCGCACCACCCCACGACACGTCCGGTCGCGAAGGTTGGGGTGAACATGTCGCGGCTGATGCCACATGCGTCCATTACGACCCCTGCATAGAACTCGACGTTCGCGTGTAGTTCGCGTCCTGGCTTTAGCTCCGCGAGTGTCGCCTCGACGAACTGCTCGACGTCGGTGGCGAAGTCGAGCAGCGGGGCGTGGAGCCGGTCAGCGAGTTCGCGGAGGAATCGGGATCGAGGATCATCGGTCTTGTAGACACGATGCCCGAAGCCCATGACCCGGTCTCCTTTTCCGACGAGCCCGCGAACGAACGCCGCCGTGCGCGAGGGATCGCCGATTTCGTCGAGCATGTCGAGTGCGCGGCTAGGTGCTCCGCCGTGGAGCGGTCCTGACATCGCGCCGATCGCGCCACAGATGCATGCCGCCAGATCGGCACCGGTGGACGCGATTACGCGCGCGGTAAACGTCGACGCATTGAAGCCGTGATCGATTACGAGGATGAGGTACTGCTCGACAGCCCGCGCTACTTCTTTCTCGGGCTCCTCGCCGTGCAGCATCCAGAGGTAATTCTCCGAGAACCCGAGGTCGTCGCGGGGCTCGATCGGCGTGAGATCGCGTCGGAGTCGATCGACCGCGCTGAGCACCGTCGGCACGAGCGAGCACAGCTCCAAAGCCTGGCTCAAGAGCTCCGCCGAAGGCGTGTCGAGAATCGGCCTCCAGCTGAGTTCGGCACCGAGCAGTGAGACAGCGCTTCGCAGAACGTCGAGCGGTGTGCCGGTCGCGGCTATCTGCGGGAGAATCGCGGCGAGCCCCGCAGGCAGCGATCGTGGGATCACGGCGGCGGCCATACCTAGTTTCGTCGGAAGTTCACCGCGAAAAGCCAGCTCGACCACGTCGGCGAAGCTTCGCTTAGCAGCGAGCTCGACGGCTGAGTACTGCCGGTAGTGGTAGAAGCCTTCCAGTCCGCGCACGTCGCCGATTGAGGTCTCGGCGACGACGACGCCCTCGAGGCCGGGCGCTGCCAGGACTGATGTCCGGTCGGTTGCGGTCCTTGTCACGACGGTCTCCTTTTGTTTGATGCTTTCGAGTATCCGCCTTCATCTCGAGCTTGTAAACCTTGATTAAGTCAATATAGATTTAGTTAAGTGGATGCGATGTTCGAGAGCGCAGAGGCCGCGAAGCGACTCGGAATCAAGCTGTCCTCGCTATATGTGTACGTGAGCCGCGGTCTGATCACGTCGCATCGCAGTCCCGATGGACGTCGAAGCCTGTTCGCGGTGGAAGATGTCGAGCGGCTAGCAGCCTCGCGCGGCGAACGTCGGACGGGTCCGCGAACCTCCTCGGTGGTCACGTCGGTTACCCAGATCACCGCGGCTGGTCCGTCCTATCGGGGCACTCTTGCGAGTTCACTGCTCGGTCGACACTTCGAGGAAGTAGCCGAGTTGATCTGGCACGGCGAGGCAGCTTCCTGGCCCCTGCAAGCGGTTGAAGTGCCGCGGGGGCTCTCGCTCCACGATCGATTTCGCGCCACGCTCCTCGCTGCGGCGAGGTCTGACCCGAATCGTTTCGATCATCAGCGCGATGCGGTTCGTGACTCCGCCCGGAGTCTGATGGCGACCGCCGTCGACCATTTGAGCGAGCGTTCAGACCGCGGGCTTCATTCCGGCCCGATCGCTTCGCGGATTGCCGCAGCGATGAGCTCGAGGGGCGATTCCGCGGCCCTCACGGCGGCAGTGGATGCCGCGCTCGTTCTCCTCGCAGATCACGAATTGGCGACCTCTACGCGTGCCGTCCGGTTAGCGGCGAGCACTCGCGCGGACCTCGGCGACGCCCTTCTCGCTGGCGTCGCGGTAGCGGCGGGTCCGTTGCACGGCGGGAGTAGCGAAGCAGTCGTAACGTTCTTGCGTCGGTGTTCGGCGACCGGCGTTGACCGAGCCATCGACGAGGGACTCCGCGCGACGGGCAGCCTTCCTGGCTTCGGCGTTGCGCTCTACGCGGCA
>DATCDR010000118.1:0-6877 GCA_036510575.1 Acidimicrobiales bacterium
GACCGCGGTGCCGAGCTTCTTCAGTGCGGGGATTACTGCTGGATCGATAGCCATTGTCAGCCTTTCAATTCGTCGCTTTCCAGCACGGCGCTGGACGGCGTTCTTTCAGATCTCTTTCAGGCCACGCGCGTGACGGCACCGCTCATCGCCTAACGGCGACCAGAGCGGGTCGTCGAGGGACTGCTCCCTACTTCAACATCGATTCGTAGTTTCCGGCCAAGACGTCGGTCACCGGTGTACCTGCGCGAAGCGCGGTGGCCATGTCGGCCTCCTTCGCGACGAGCTCAGTGGCCTTGGCGATGACCTCCTCGGCCTGCTCGGCCTTCACGAACACCACGCCGGAGCGGTCCGCTAACACGAGGTCGCCTGGCTCGACGAGCACGTTCTCAAGCTGCAGCGGCCCGTTCGTCGCCACCTCGACGGTTCTCGCGCGTGCGGTCCGCGGCGTCGTCGTATGCGCGTACATCGGCAGCCCTACCGAGGCGACGTCGTCGATGTCGCGTGCCGCCCCGTAGACGATCACGCCGGACACTCCTTTGACGCTCGCCGCGAGCGCTAACAGGCCGCCCCAGCCGGCAGAGACGCCGTGACCCGCGTCGTTGTCGACGACGATCACGTCACCAGGCTCAGCCCCGGCGATCGCCTTCGCGCCGAGGTGGACCGCCGGCTGGCCGACGGAGGCCGCGGCTGGGCCGAGCCGCACGGTCTGGACGCGGCCGGCGATCTTCGCGCAGTCCCAGCTAGGGGTGATCCCCGCCAATGCGCCGTGGTGACCGAGCGCGTCAAGGGCGTCTGAAACCACACAGGTATCGAACGCGATAAGACGGTCGACGAGTTCTTGTAGATCCGCCACCGTTCCTCCCTCCGTCGGTTCTTCGCGCAGACGATGCGTCATCGAGAATCCGAGCGCGCCAACCCTATACCGGGGTAATTCGGGCGGCGAATGGCTGTGACGCTCGTCCCCAGAAGGGACGCTTCACTCCCGTTTTGGCTGGACCGAGAGCGGGTCGGGGCCAAAGCCGCGCCGGTAGATCAGCATCGTCCGGCGGAAGGTGATCACGATCGTGCCCTCCTGGTTGAACCCGATCGTCTGCACCGCCACGACACCGGTCTCTTCTCGAGAGCGGCTCAGTCGCGCCTCTAGCACCTCGGACTCGGAGTAGATCGTGTCACCTGCAAAGACCGGCGCGGGAAGGCGGACCTCGTCCCAGCCGAGGTTCGCGAACACGTGTTGGGAGACATCGATCACGCTTTGGCCGGTGACCAGCGCGAGCGTGAAGGTGGAGTCGACGAGCGGTCGGCCAAAGCTCGTCTGTGCTGCGTAGTGGTGGTCGAAGTGGAGTGGCGAGGTGTTCTGGGTGAGCAATGTCATCCAGATGTTGTCGGTCTCGGTGATCGTCCGCCCGAGCGGGTGCCGATACCGGTCACCGACGACGAAGTCCTCGAAGTAACGGCCGGTCCATCCAGGTACGTCGCGGTGTGCGCCAACCGCTCCATCGTCATCTGCCACGGTCGTCTCGCCTCTTTCGCGCCCGGGTCCGGGCTAGCTCCTCATCTTCGCGAACGACAACTGCAGCGTCTACGAAGCTCGCTCGGTCGTGTTCCCTCGTGGCTCCTGGCGCGGCCCCCGCTGCGCCAATGGCTCAACGGAAGTCGCGAGCGCGGCCGACCTCGTCGCCAAAGCCGAGCGGCCACATCCGCTCGGCGACGACCGAACAGACCGCTCCGACCCGCTCCAAGCGACCACGCACGATCAGCCCTGGTGAGCGCACCACCTCCCGGTGACGGACCCAGCAGCCAGGAGAGCAGATGACATTCAGCAGACCCGTCTCATCTTCGAGATTCAAGAAAATCGTCCCACCAGCAGTAGAAGGGCGTTGTCGATGCGTGACGATCCCGGCGACGAGCACCTTCCCCTCGCCGACTTCTCCGAACGTGACGCGCTCTGAAGTGAGCACTCCTCTTTCGGCGAGCGAACTCCTAAGGAGCCCGACTGGATGATCCTCGGTCGTAATTCCTGTTGCGACCAGATCTGCGAGGTCGACCTCGAAACGGTCCATCTCGGGGAGTTCGGGGGCGAGTGCGCCGACGACGATGCCGGGGAGTCGCGTCGGGCCGGTAGTCGCCAGTGCCCCTGCAGCCCAGAGCGCTTGTCGGCGACCGGTTCGGTGTGCCGATGTGCCAGCACCCATCGGCACACCACCTGCTAGAGCAGGCAGACCTGCACAGGCTCCAGCGGTTGCGAGCATCTCGAGTTGTGCTTTGGTCACACGGGAGCGTTGTGCGAGGTCATCCATGCTCGAAAACGGCTGGAGTAAAGCGATCCGCGTCGCAACCTCGCTGCCGAGGCCACGAACCGCTACGAGGCCGAGCTGCACGCTTGGATGGCCGTCAGCATCGCTTCCTACCGTCGCTCGCGCCTCGCTCAGGTTCACATCGGGACGGGATACGACAACACCGTGTCGGCGCGCGTCAGCTACGAGGCTCTGCGGTGACCAAAAGCCCATCGGTTGTGCGTTCAACAACCCAGCTAGAAAAACGGCCGGGTAGTGCAGCTTGAACCACGCTGAGGCGTAGACGAGATAGGCGAACGAGACGGCATGGGACTCCGGGAAGCCGTAGTTCGCAAACGCCACGAGCTGGTCGATGATCGCATCGGCGACGTCTCGCCCAACTCCGTGCTGGTCCATCCCGGTGTAGAGGCGATCACGAAGCCGCTCCATCCTGGCAGCCGAGCGCTTCGAGCCCATTGCTTGGCGAAGCTCATCGGCATCGGTGGCCGAAAAGCCGGCGACGTCGATGGCGATCTGCATCAGCTGCTCTTGGAAGAGCGGAACGCCGAGCGTCTTTTGCAGTGACGGGACCAACAAGGGATGGAGGTAGGTGACCTCTTCTTCACCAGCTCGTCGGCGAAGGTAGGGATGGACCGAGCCACCTTGGATCGGCCCTGGTCGAATCAGCGCGACTTCGACCACGAGGTCGTAGAACGTCTCGGGCCGGAGCCGAGGCAGCGTTGCCATCTGGGCCCTGGACTCGACCTGGAAGACACCCATCGAGTCCGCCTTGGACAACATCGCGTAGACCTCGTCTTCTTGCGGGATCGTGGCGAGGTCGACCGCCACACCGTTCTCGGCACTTAGATCCACCATGTAGTGGAGTGCTTCGAGCATGCCGAGGCCGAGCAGATCGAACTTCACCAGACCGATGGCTGCACAGTCGTCCTTATCCCACTGCAAAACCGTGCGGCCTTCGCGACGGGCCCACTCGACCGGGCAGACTTCGATCACCGGGCGGTCACAGATCACCATTCCCCCTGAGTGCACGCCGAGATGACGGGGGAAGTCCTCGATCTCGCTCGCAAGGGCGAGGACGTCTTTTGGGATCGCGGTCGCTGCGGCTTCGTCCCCGGAGGGGACGTGATGGGTGAACATCGACTGCAGGTCCTTTGACCAGCGGTTGATCTGTTCTTCTGGATAGCCGAGTGCCCTACCTACGTCACGCACCGCAGAACGCGGACGGTAGGTGATGACGTTCGCCACCTGGGCTGCGTGCTCGCGTCCGTAGCGTTCATAGACGTAGGCGATCACCTCATCCCGCCTGCCTGACTCGATGTCGATGTCGATGTCAGGTGGGCCCTCGCGGGCGGTCGACAAGAAGCGCTCGAAGAGCAGGCCGAGTGCGACCGCGTCGGCGTTCGTCACGCCGAGCGCGTAACAGATCGCTGAGTTCGCAGCCGAGCCCCGGCCCTGGCAGAAGATGTTGTTCCTCCGACAGAACTCGACGATGTCAAAGACCACAAGGAAGTAGCCGGAAAAGCCGAGTGCAGTGATGACCTCGAGCTCGCGATCGATCTGCGCCCATGCGGCATCACTGCCAGGAGAGCCCCGCCGGCCATAGCGATGGATGGCACCTTTCTCGCTCAAGTGGCGAAGCAACGTCGGCTCGTCCATCCCGCCTGGCTCATCAAAAGGCGGAAGGCCCGGAGCAACAAGTGTGAGATCGAACACGCAGGCACGCCCGATCTCGAGCGTCTGGTCGATCACACCTGGATAGCGCGCAAAACGCCGGCGCTGCTCGGCTCCAGAGCGAAGCGATGCCGACCCCCATGGAGGGAGGTATCCCTTCACCTCTTCAAGCGATTGGCGGGCACGAATCGCGCCTAGCGTGCTCGCCAGCCGGTGGCGGGCGGGCGATGCGTAGTGGGCATTGCTGGTAGCTACGTAGCCCACACCTGCTTGTACCGCTAACACGGCGAGCGCGTCGTTTCGAGCCTGGTCGATCGGCGTGCCGTGATCGCTCAACTCGACCAGGACCGAATCTCGACCAAAGACCTCGATCAAGCGCTGCAGCTCTTTCGCAGCCGCTCGCGGACCCTCGGCTTCGAGTGCGCAAGGGACAGCACCGTGACGACAGCCGGTGAGCACGAACCACTCCCCTTTAGCCTGCTCACCAAGTGTCTCGAGGACGAACTTCGGGCGTCCCTTCTCACCGCCGGCGAGCTGTGCCTTGCCGATCGCCGAGGAGAGCCGGGCATAGCCCTGATGCCCTTTGGCCAACACGACGAGATGCTCGGCTTCGGGATCGATCGAACCTGACCGTGATGCCATTCGCTTGCCGGTCGGCAGGCTCAGCTCCGAACCGACGATCGTCCCGAGCCCTGCTGCGCGCGCCGCAGAAGCGAAGCGGACAACCCCATAGAGCCCGTCATGGTCAGTCAAGGCGAGCGCTTCAAGACCGAGACGGACCGCTTCGTCGACGAGCTCTTCTGGATCAGAGGCGCCGTCTAGAAAGCTGAAGTTCGAGTGGCTGTGCAGCTCGATGTAAGGAAGCACCTCACGCCCTCGAGCGGGCGCCTGCGGGGGAGGCTCCACCGCCCGAAGTGGCGGCGAGCTCGGCTTTCGGCCGTCGTGGTCGACACTTTTTCGCGGCCGTCCAGAGAGGCGGCGCTCGAGCTCGGACCAGGGGACGATCGGGTTGAACGACCCCATCGACCATCCAGATGCGGGATCTCTCTTTCTCGACTCAGTCATATCGACCTTCGAGGAACCATCTCCCCCGCTCTTGGGCAAGGAGGTAGGCGGCACCGGTTGCGACCACGACTTGTAGCCGTGCCCGCCGGCGCGCTGAGGCTTGTTGCCACCACTGCTCGTCGACTGGCCACGGTCCTGCCCAGGCGGTTACCTCCGAGTTCCTCCCGTTGATGACGACCACGCTCGGTGCACCGTTGGTGGTGCCGCGTCCATCAACGAAAAACGGCGTCCCCTCCTCGGTGCTGAGCGAAACTGCCACCGGAGGGATGACGAGCAGCACTGGATTTGGGGCAGGCAGCCGGCCGGGCCAGGGGAGGTCCGCAAATCGACGCTCTGGTGGCGGTGGCTCACCGAAGGGAACGAGGCGAACTCGCTCGCGAGGATCACGCCCACCTACGAGAAATGGTCGCTGCACCGCGTCGGGTCCGAGCAGCCCCTGCACACGGGCGAGCACTCGTTCGACGCGTTCTGTATCGCTAGGGGGACGGCCCCACAACGTGACTTCACGACCGGTTGCCGCAGCCACTTCTTCGGCCACGAGACCGAGCCGCTCGATACCTCTTGGATAGTCGCCTTCTTGTTCATCAACTACTCGAGGCGAGCTCAGCCAGGCGTCGAGCTGCCACCTGAGCCGTTCGACGATGAGCGGGGCGCTCCAGGGCCCGTCGTGGCTCCAACGGCGTACGAGGCGCTCCCCCTCACTTGTTGCAACCTCGCACAACAACAGCGAGCACGCACGACCATCGTCGGCCAAGGCGGCCATGAGCTCTTCTGCGAGGGTTCGCGCGACAAAGGTGAGCTCGTCGACGACCGAGGCGGGAGGATCAAAGAGCACCTCTTTCGCGTAGGTGGCAACAGCGGCACGGCCAAGAGGTCTGCTCCCCTCCTCGCCGCGACTGAGCTCATGGCAGTGCGCACCATCGCTTCCGAAACGGGCGAGAACGTCATCGACTGGAAGTGCGGCAAAATCTCCGAGCGTCACAATCCCGAGGTGTCGGAGCACCTCGGTCAACTTTGGCCGATGCAGTACTTCGATCGGCTTTGCCCGCAAGAATGCGACCGTTGCACCATGTTCGACAACGCGTTGTTCCTCAGTGCGTTGTCGAACAGCGCTCGGCCCGATGCGATCCGCCTGCGCGACGAGCATCGCGACAAATGGGCCATCCCCGATACCAACCAGGCAGCCCATCTCCTCTCGGAGCGCGTCTGGTCGATGCAGACCTGCTTCAGCAAGCGAAAATGGCGGAGCTGCCAAAACGGCCGAGACCGCAGCACTTACTGCATCAGCGAGTGCAACCTCGCCGCCGAGACGACGGGTGGGGCCCCGTGTCGCGAATCCCGCCCATCCTGGCTCGCGAAGCGCTACTTCAACACCGAACGCCTCGAGCGCCCTGACTACGTATTCGAAGGTCCGAACCTCATCGGTTGGATCGCGGGGCAGGACAACTAGTCCTTCACAGAGTGATTCGGCCTCTTTGCGACGCTGGCCGATACGGACCCCTAAGCGATGCGCCGGTGCGGTACAAGCGACAACACGCCCCGACTCGAGCACGACAAATGGCTCGTCGAGGCGACGAAGCGTCGCAATCACTGGCCAGTTCGGGCAGTGCACGACGCAGTAACGAGGTGGCGACACCGATGGCGGCACGGTTACTGCGATGCGGCTCGACGTGACTGCACAGGCTCGGGGTGACGCGCCAACGCGACCTCCCCCACTGCTTGCCCTGTGCTCTCACGTTGGTCAATCTCGTCTTGATCCATCTCTTCTTGATCCACAAGGCGAAGCTCGCCAGTGAGCGCGGGGAGCCAGAGCGCGACTGGAGCCCGCGAGCCTGCGGCTCTGCGGT
>DATCDR010000119.1:0-54621 GCA_036510575.1 Acidimicrobiales bacterium
TCGAGCGGCCCAGCTTGCCCGGCAATCATCACGTTGACGCGAAAGGAAACGACAATGTGGTCATCGGCTTGAGGCCACACCGTCATCACCTTGAGTGACTGAAGATCAGCTCGTTGTGGTCATCGAAGGAGTCGCCCTACAGCCGTACACCTTGAGCGTTACAGAGGCGTCTCGATGCCCTGCCCTGCCGGCGACAGTTCGGACATCACTCCCTCCTATGAGAGCCGTCGTGATCATCCAATGGCGCAGAGAGTGCAGATGAAGGTTGGGTAGGTTGAGTGACCGACATCGGCGCCCCACGAATTGGCTAACGGAGTCGGGATGCAATGGCTCCTCGCCATCGATGGAGTTGCTGAATACGAAATTATCCGGGTCGACCGGGCCGCTCGGATTCCTCGCCACGCAACGGTCTCGATGCTCGTTCAGTACCTGCACGCACGTCTCGTCAATGCCGAGCATTCGAACTGAATGCGTCTTGGTCGGTTTCAGCGTCCACTTGGATTCGCCTCTCGGGTAATCCAGTGAGTGGCGAATGCACACGACCTTGGTCTCTAGGTCCACGTCTTGCCACCGTAGAGCGCAAAGTTCGCCCCGTCGTGCCCCGAGTAGCGCCGCCATCCAGAGAAGAGCGCCCATGTCCGGGTTGCGAAGTTGCGCATCCTCGATGAGCCCCCGCACTTCGTCCGGGCTTGGCGGAACAACTTCCGGGGTGCGAACCGGAGGAGGAGTGGCTCTGTTCGCGGGATTGTCACGAAGCCACCCCCACTTGACGCCTTGAGTGCAAGCAGCCGAGATGATTCTGTGGCGATTTCTGATTGTGTTGGCTGCGAGACCGTCCTTCTGCCATCTGCTGTAGGTCTGGTCTAGGTGCATCGCAGACAACTTCGACAGCGAGATGTGTCCAAGGCTGGGTCGGATCTCTTTCTCTACCAACCGGCAGTACTCCCTAAGCGTTGACGGTGCGTGGTCTCGCTGTTTCAGTAGATCCAGCCACTTGTCGAGAAGAACGCCGAGAGTTGCGTCGGTGCCTTCGCTACGCCCGTCGGACACCTCTGTGATGAGTCGGGAGAGATGTCGTTGTGCCTCTCGTTTTGTTCCATGGAAAGTCTCCGACACCCAGCGCGGTCGGTTGGTGACTGGATCGCGGCCAGCGAAGACTCGAAGCCGGAAGGTCGTAGGCCCTCGTTGAGTAAGGCTGCCGTTCACGTCGCTAGTTGACCAAAAGTTGACCAAAACCGCAATTCGGCGCTCGGCGTCGGATATTTAAGCTCAAGATATGGCCCTCTAGCTGGACTTCTGCAGTGCCCCCGGTAGGACTCGAACCTACGCACACGGTTTAGGAAACCGATGCTCTATCCCCTGAGCTACGAGGGCGGGGAGACGAAGAGCCTGTATATAGACCCATTTTGCTATCTCGTCGTGATTCGCGATGAATTGTCCGGTTGACGGCTACAGCTACCAGATGAGACCCTGCACCACATCATTCCACGCCTCCCGTGATCCACGTCTCACGAGGTTCCTGGCGCAATGCGACCCGCAACGAGGGGCACCCCTGTCAGTGATTCCTGGCGACGCTGCCGAGGTCCCGATTTCGGGTTCCTAACCCGTGAGCGTGGCCTCGAGTCCAACCGGGGTCACTCCAAAACAAAGCCCACGACGTTTTGAGCCCAAGTCTTCGCGGGCCGTGATGCAGTCACCGACCGACAGCACCAGGGGATCCGGGCCTCCGCTACCGACAATCAACCTGCGAATCGCGGCCGCTGATCAGCAGCCGAGCGAGTCGTCGACCGAATCACGGATTAGAGGGGCGGTCTCGCCGCCCGGTATCTGCACGACGCTCCTGGCGGGCTTCAGCGGCCTTCGCAACCCGACAAGGGCCACCGCGACGACCATGAGCGGGAGGATCGTCGCGGCCTCAAAGCCCGCATGAATGCCGCGCAGTTCGCCGTGGGCGCCACCACCTGCTGCCGAGGTAGTGGCAGCGAACACGGTCGCGATCCCCGCCAGCGCGATAGCGCTGCCGAGCTGCCCGCACATGTTGTAGAGACCAGAGACGATTCCTCGATCGCGAGACGGCGCATCGCTCGTCGCAATGAGGGCAATCGGCACGATCACCATTCCCTGGCCGAATGCGCGGACGAACATCGGAATTCCAAAGCTCTGCCAGTAGGCATCATGCGCCGGTGCGTGGGCCATCCACACGAGCCCGATCGTGATGAAGAGGGCGGCCATCAAGATGACTCTCTTGGGACCGAGTCGGCCGATGAAGACCGAGGATGCCCGCGCACCCGACGCGAAGCCGACCTGTAGGGGGATCGTGGCGATCCCCGTCCGCAGGGCCGACCCGCCCCACACCTGCTGAAACAGCAGCGGCGCGAGGAACCCGGTTGTGATGGACGAGCCTGCAGCAAAGACCGCGAGGGCATTCCCAATGGCCGCCCTGCGCCTTAGCAACGAAAAGGGAACGAGCGGCTCCCTCGCTCGGCGCTCGACTACGACGAATAATCCCAGCATCAGTGGTGCAAGTAGGAGTGGAACGAGGGTTTCGGTCGCCCTCCAGCCCGCAGACTCCGCTTCACCGAGCCCGAAGATCACAAGCGCCAGTGCAGCCGTGACCGTGATCGCTCCCCGAACGTCGAGCCGGCGGCGTGATTCCGCGTCGCGATTCATCTTCGGGAGCACGAATCCCGCACCGATGATCCCGAGCAACGAAATCGGCGCGTTGATGAAGAAGATCCAGCGCCATCCGAGCGTGGAGATGAGCAGGGCACCTGGGAGAATCCCGACCAGTGCCCCAGCTGAACCCGAGATCGCCCAGTACCCGAGCGCGCGCTGGCGCGCTGGTCCGTCGGGGAATAGCGACTGCAGCAACGACAGTGTCGACGGCGAGATCACCGATGCGGCAAGTCCCTGGCCGGCTCTCGAGGCGATCAGCTCTGCGGCGTTCTGCGAGCAACCGGCACAGAGCGAGGTCAGCGCGAACGCGGCGATCCCGAGGATAAAGAGGCGGCGCTGTCCGAGCAGGTCGACCAGGCGTCCACCGAGCAAGAGGAAGCCTCCGTAGGTGAGCGCGTACGCCGAGACCGTCCATTGCAGATTCCCCGCGTTGAAGTGCAGCTGGCGCTCAATCGTTGCGTTGGCGATATTGACGATGTTGAAATCGATTGACAGGATCAGCTGGGCAGCGCACATCACGACAAGCAGGAAGCGAGACCGACTCTTCGTTCCCGCGTGGAATGATCCATCGTCTGCCACGGAGCGGGGCTGGCTAGGAGCGGGACTGGTCATTGAGGTAATCAAAGCCTACGCGGACCCGTATCTAGCGGCCCCCGACTCGTGTCGCAGGTCGACGGTCGCCAACTGCTCGCCGGCGACGCTGGTGAAGCACAGTGGCGTCAATTGGGGCCACCACGACCGGCGTCTTCGAGGCACTCGAAGGCCCTGATTCGAGAGTGCCCCACACGGACGCAACCGACGCCGCAGGTCAACGAGAGCGACGAAAGCCGGACGCCACCGGCTCGCCTCGCGAACTGATGAACGCGAGCAGCGGTTGGTCCACTGGGTCAGTGACCGAATCGGTCTGAGTCGACCGGGACCTCGGATC
Source organism: Acidimicrobiales bacterium (assembly GCA_036510575.1). Classification (GTDB taxonomy): domain Bacteria; phylum Actinomycetota; class Acidimicrobiia; order Acidimicrobiales; family Bog-793; genus DATCDR01. The sequence goes on from DATCDR010000119.1 coordinate 3,605, forward strand.
CTTGATCTAGAGCGGAAATCGCCTCGACCTCCTCAGGGTCGAGCGCGAAATCGAAGACGTCGATATTCTCCCGAAGACGCTTCGTGTTGGAAGTCTTCGGTACCGCGGCGAGCCCAAGCTCGAGGTGCCAGCGCAGAACGACCTGCGCAGCGGTCTTTCCGTGACGAGCGGCGACGGCAGCGATCGCGGGCCGCGTGAGTAGGTCACTGCCTTGGCCGATAGGCGCCCACGATTCGGTGACGATTCCATGCTGCTGGTCATAGGCGCGTACGTCAGCTCGGCCGAGCACCGGGTTCAATTGAATTTGGTTGACGTCGGGGACGACCCCTGTCGCGTCGATGATCCGATCCATGTGCGCTGGCTTGAAATTCGACGTGCCGATCGCCCGGACTCTGCCGTGGCGAAGAAGGTTGACGAGACCTTTCCACGCGTCCACGTAGCGATCTTCCGCAGGATTCGGCCAGTGGATAAGAAGGAGATCTATGTACTCGACACCGAGCCGATCCGCGGAGTTGGTCCACGCCTGTTCGACCTCGCTCACGCCATGCCACCTGAGGTTGAACTTCGTCGTGATGAAGACCTCTTCGCGATCGATCCCACTCGACGTGACGCCTGCACCTACCCCAACCTCGTTGCCGTATTGCTCAGCGGTGTCAAAGAGCCGGTAGCCGACATGAATCGCCTCGGCGACGTTTTTGGTCGCCTCCTCGTCATCCATTGGCCACGTACCGAGGCCGATGCGTGGCATCGTGGCTCCGTTTGCCAGGGTGACTTCGTTCTCGAACGACGTACTCACGGTCGATTCCTCCTTTTTCTAAATTGGTCCTATCTGGTCCTACGCCGAACCGTTGCGAGAGCTGATCGCAAGTGGACCCGGATGGAGATCACCGGGCTGAGGGTCGGGGACCGGCCTGCTCAGCGTCCGTATATGAACGCCAGGAACGTCACTCGATGCTCTATCGCTTGGCTAGGAGGGCGGGACTTGCGCGCGACTCGTGGCGATTCGACTGGCCCAGGCACCGCCTGATTCGCCCGGAGCAGAGAACGCCTACTCCGCGGAGGCGGCCAGCGGCTCGGAGTCTTGCACCACAAGATTCGTAAGAATCGGGTTGTTCGAGAAGATCTCCTGGATCGGGAGTCGGAGGCCGACTCGTCGCTGGAGACGCTCGACCGCAAGCTCTTGATCCCAGAGCAGCAGCGTTACGACGACTCCTTGGTCACCGGCTCTTGCTGTTCGACCCGATCGGTGGAGGTATGCCTTTTGATCTTCGGGCGGGTCGTAGTGCACCACCACGTCGACCCCCTCGATGTCGAGGCCTCGTGCGGCCACGTCGGTGGCGACGAGCGTTTGTAGCTTCCCCGACGTGAAATCTGACAGAGCCCGCTCCCGGAGGTTCTGGGGAAGGTCACCGTGGATTGCTGCCGCCTTCACGCCTGCCTCCTTCAGTGCGGCCGTAAGCCGGTCGACGCCTCGTTTGGTTCGCAGAAAGATGAGTGACTTCTCGGCTCCTTGCGCGATCGAGGCCGCCACCTTCGCCTTGTCCATCTCGTGAACCTTGAAGAAGTAGTGCTGCATCTGTTCGACGGTCACCGTCTCTGACATCACCTCATGTGAAACGGGGTCGTTCAGGTACCGACGCACGAGCTGGTCCACCGAGGAGTCGAGCGTCGCGGAAAAGAGCAAGGTCTGGCGACGGTTGGTCATCTTGCGAAGCAGCCACTCGACCTGGGGCATGAAGCCCATGTCGGCCATGCGGTCCGCCTCGTCGACAACGAGCATCTGAACATCTTCGAGCGTGACCGCTCCCCGATCCGAGAGGTCGATGAGGCGTCCTGGCGTCGCAACGACAATGTCGAGACCCTGGTTCAAGAGTTTGACCTGCTTCTCGAGGTCGGCTCCGCCGTAAACGGCACCAACCCGCCGGTCGATCACCTTGCCGAGCGGCGCAAGCACCTCGGTCACCTGCACGGCCAGCTCTCTTGTGGGTACTAAGACGAGGCCAGCGGGGTGGCGCGAAGGCGTCGACGGGATGCGCATCAACAGCGGCAGGCCAAAGGCGAGTGTCTTGCCGCTCCCGGTCTTTGCCTTGCCACAGACGTCGAGGCCGGCCAACGCGTCACGGATCGTTAGCGCCTGGATCGCGAACGGCGCAGAGATGCCATCTTTCGCGAGCGCGGCGGTCAATTGGGGGTCGACTCCGAGTGAGTCGAAGCTTTCAGAGATGTTCACTCCTACGAGTTTGCCACCTGAGTCGTGTCGACCGTGCACTCCTCACCAGGTAGGTCGTTCATCCTCTCGGCTGTGTATCCTCGTTTTCGACGTCAATGAGGCACGGGGAGTCACAGTGGGGAAGCTCGCAGCCGGTGATACAGCACCGGATTTCACGCTGAACAATCAGGATGGGGAGGCGGTTTCTCTCGCGTCGTATCGCGGCCGAAAGGTTGTCGTCTACTTCTACCCACGTGATGACACGCCGGGATGCACGAAAGAGGCCTGCCAGTTCAACGACCTGCTCTCGCAGTTCTCGGGACTCTCGGCGGACGTGATCGGCATATCTCGTGACGGCGCGGACTCGCATCAGAAGTTCCGTCAGAAGTACGGGCTCACCTTCGAGCTGCTCTCGGATCCGGACCAGTCGGTGCTGGAGGCGTATGGCGCGTGGGGTGAAAAGACGCTTTACGGCAAGACGTCGATGGGTGTGATCCGCTCCACGTTCCTCGTGGATGCCGATGGCAAGATCGAGCGCGCCTGGTACAACGTGACGGCCGACGGGCACGCAGAGAAGGTCCTAGAGGCCCTGAAGGCCTGAGCGCCCTCAGGTTCGAGACGACGGATGAACGGGGATCAGTTTGCCGCCTGAAAAGCCGCAGTGGGCTGAGTTGTACCAAGAGGTCGTCACCTCCGGCCTTTGCACCGGGTGCGCGGCCTGTGTCGTCGTGTGTCCCTACGACGTCCTTGGCTACGACGACACCGAAGGTCGCTACAAGCCCTTCCACGTCGAGGCGGACGGGGGTACGGAGGACTGCACCCACGGCCAGCGCGGCTGCACGCTTTGCACACGCGCCTGCCCTCGCTTTCGGACCTGGGAGGAAGAGGCGGACAACTTCCTCTTCCAGCGGAGTCGGCGCTCCGACGAGCTCGCCGGTATCACCGGCGACGTCGTTTTGATCCGCGCGACGGACCCCGAGATTCTCGAGGCCGCTCAAGATGGCGGCCTGGTCTCGGCGCTGCTCGTCTACGCGCTCGAGCACGATCAAATCGACGCCGCGCTCGTCTCGAGCCTCGAGGGCGACGGATCCTCGTGGAAGGCCAAGCCTGCCGTCGCTCGAAACCGTGACGAAGTGCTCGCCGCCGCCGGGTCGAGGTACACGTACTCGGCGAACACGCTCGCCTACAACGAGGCGATCGACGGCGGAGCGGAGCGCCTCGCACTGGTCTCGATGGGCTGTCAGGTCTCGGCGCCGGCGATGATGTCGGCGCGTCGTGCCGGCAAGGTGGCGAGGCGCTTCGTTCTCACCATCGGCTTGCTCTGCTCGAAGACCTTCGACGATGCGATCTTCGACGAGCTCTTCGCCGAACGCTACGGCCTGGCGCGAGCGGACATCTTGAAGATGAACATCAAAGGCGTCTTTCAGATCTGGATGCGCGACGGCGCGTACCACGAGGTCCCGCTGAAGGAGGCACACGCCTGGACGCGGGAGGGTTGCTTGACCTGTCCCGACTTCGCGGCCGAGCACGCGGACATCTCAACGGGGGGCATCGGCGCATTCGCCGACTACACCCTCACGCTCGTTCGGACAGAGAAGGGCCGCGAGCTCATCGCCTCGATGCTCGCCGACGGCGTCATCGAGGTGAAAGACGCCGCCGAGGATCCAGGCGCGCTCGATCTGCTCGCCAGGCTGTCGCGGGTGAGCCGACGGCGATGGCCCGAGTGGGCCGAAGGTGGACCGAGAAGGATCGCCGTCTCATCAGCTTGATTTTGCCGACTCGAGGTGTGCGATCGCCCTCTCGAGAACCTCGTCGAACATCGCTGGTGTCAGTAGCCCCGTAAAGACGTTCCGCTGGCTCGGGTGGTAGGACGTGACGAGGGTGACCTCCCCAACGCTGGTGGTCGCCGCGAGTTCGAGCCCGTGGGCGAACTTGGGGCGCCGGGTACCGCCTGCGAGCCTGAGATGACCGTCTCGAAACAGCGCCTCATACGCGAACGCGCCGAGCGCCAACACGACTCGGACGTGGCCCAAGATGGCGAGCTCGCGGACGAGGAATTGGGCGCAACTCGCCCGCTCGTCGTTGGTTGGCTGGTTGTCGGGCGGCGCACAGCGCACTGCTGCTGTTACGAAGGTGCGTTCGAGCTTCAGGCCGTCACCTAGCGAGGAGCTCTCCGCCTGATTCGCCAGGCCGGCGCGGTGCATCGCCGCGAAGAGGAAGTCCCCGGATCTGTCACCGGTGAACATCCGGCCCGTCCGGTTGGCGCCGTGTGCGGCAGGCGCGAGACCAACGACGAGGAGCTCGGCTTTGACGTCGCCGAAGCCCGGCACCGGACGTGCCCAGTACCGGGTCGGATCGCCGATGCTTCGAGGGTGCTCAGGTGCAGCTTCACGCCAGGCGACAAGGCGTGCGCACGCGCGACACGTAGAGATGTCCTCAGCGAGCTCTCCGAGATCCTTCGCCGCAGGTGACATTGCCCTCCGATTGGGTGTCCGCTCTCACGCTACGTTTTGGAGATGCCCCCACGGCCCGCGCCGCTCCAACCTACGGTGATCTGCTTTGTCCGACACGGAACGACTCCGACGACTGGACGGATACTTCCGGGTCGTGCCGCTGGACTCCACCTCTCGGAGAAGGGCGAACAGGAGGCCGCCGCGGTCGCCGAGCGAATGGGCGTCGTAGGTCCGGTAGCTGCGGTGTACGCCTCACCGCTTGAACGAGCTCGCGAGACGGCGAAGCCGATCGCGGCTCGCCTCGGGCTGAAGGTGAAGGTCGAGCGCGGCCTTCTCGAGTGCGACTTCGGCGAGTGGACCGGTAAAGAGCTGAAGGATCTCTCGAAGCTCCCCGAGTGGCAGACGGTCCAGCGCCATCCGTCCGGATTCCGCTTTCCGGGCGGCGAGTCCTTCGTTGAGCTTCAGGCTCGGCTGGCCGTGACCATCGAGCGGCTAGTCGCGCGCCATCCAGGTCAGGTAGTTGTCGCGGTAAGCCACGCGGATCCGATCAAGATCGCAGTCGGCGACGCGCTCGGCGTCCCGCTTGACCTCGTGCAGCGCACGGTGATCTCGCCGTGCTCGGTGAGCGCAGTTGCCTACGGAAGAAACGCGCCGGTCGTCTTGACCGTGAACTCGATGGGGGATCTCTCACCGCTCGGCATTACGGCTCCGCCTCCGCCAGCGCGTGCGCGACGAAGGACGATTCGGAAGGAGGCCACAACGTGAGCGAGTTCTACGAGCTCAGCTCCCCGACGCTCGTCACCGTCGGCACGATCGGTGAGCCGGGACAGCGGGTTTTCTATCTCCAGGCACGCCAAGGAGTCGAGCTCGTCACCCTCAAGGTGGAAAAGCAGCAGGTGGGAGCGCTCGCGCTGCACCTCGGTGAGTTGCTGAAGGATCTGAGTCGCCCAGGGCACATCCCCGAGGGCGATGAGCTCGAGCTCGACCCATTCATCGAGACCGCATTCGTAGCCGGGGCGATCGGTGTCGCCTACGACGCCGCCGCGGACAAGGTGATCGTGATTGTCGAAGAGCGTGTCGAAGACGAGGAGCCGAGTGAAGCACGCATCTCGCTCTCGCGTGAGCAGGCTGCAGCGCTAGCTATTCGGGGCACCCAGCTCGTCGAATCCGGCAGACCCCCCTGCCCGCTCTGCGGCTTTCCGCTCGATCCGAGCGGCCACGCCTGCCCGCGGACGAACGGGAATCGAACTCCAAGCCTTTGATGGAGCCGGCCGAGTGGCGCGAGCTCCTCGCGCACGGTGAGCTCGAGGTGCTCGGGCGCATGCCCTGGAGCTCGAATGCCACGTTCTTGGTAAACGTCGAGGCAAGTGGTGTCGAGACGCGGGGGATCTACAAACCGGGGCGAGGCGAGCGCCCGCTCTGGGACTTTCCCGAGGCGATCTACCGGCGTGAAGTTGCCGCCTATGAGTTCGCGGTCGCACTAGGGCTCGAACTCGTCCCGGAGACGATCGTGCGCGAGTCCGCTATCTATGGCGAGGGCTCCCTGCAGCGGTACATCGACGCGGATTTCGAGGAGCAGTACTTCACGATGCTCGACGATCCCGCCAACGCCGAGACGCTTCGCGTCATCGCCGCATTCGACGTCGTTGCCAACAACGCGGACCGAAAAGGCGGGCATCTCCTAAAAGACGGCGACGGGCATATCTGGGGGATCGACCACGGCCTGTGCTTTCATCAAGAGACAAAGCTCCGAACGGTGATGTGGGATTTCGCTGCAGAGCCGATCCCCGTCGTCGTGACGGAGTGGCTGGGTCGACTCCGGAAAGACCGCGCAAGGTATCTAGCCGGGCTGATCGATCCAGATGAGATCGACGCCATCTTGCGACGTGCCGAGCGGCTTGTCGGGATCGGGACGTTCCCGGCTCCCCGAGACGACCATCGCGCCTACCCGTGGCCTCTCGTGTAGCGATGCGGTCCCCGTTATCCTCCAACTATGGCTGATGCCGCGAACGACGAACCCATTCCAGCTGAGCTATCGGAAAAGGAGTGGCGCGACCGCCTCTCGCTCGAGCAGTTCTACGTGCTTCGCGAGAAGGGGACCGAGCGTGCCTTCTCCGGCCAGTACACCCACCCGGAGTTCGACGGCACCTTTCGCTGTGCGGCTTGTGGTGCAGTCCTGTTCTCCTCTCAGGATCAGTTTGACTCAGGGTCCGGGTGGCCGAGCTTCACGCGGCCGGTGAGCAGCGATGCCGTCGTTCTTACCTCTGATCGCAGCCACTTCATGCGTCGCGTCGAGGTGACGTGTAAGGCCTGCGGTGGACACCTCGGCCATCTTTTCAACGACGGTCCGAACCCGACGGGCGAGCGCTGGTGCATCAACTCCGTCAGTCTGCAACTAGACGAGCGCGCCTGATAATGACCACGCTCGGTGGTCCTGCGTTGTTCTTGACCCCTCGGCTCGTAAGAATGGCGCCGTGACGAACGAACCGACCGAAGAGCCGACCACCGACCAGGTGCTCGAGATCCCATCCATTGTCGAGGCGGGCGAGTCCGCTCCGGTAGAGTCGCCGGTCCAGACCGAGTCGATTGAGCATCCGACGAAGGTGATGCGAATCGGCTCGATGATCAAGCAGCTCTTAGACGAGGTGCACCAGGCCGACCTCGACCCGCCGAGCCGGGCGCGGATGAAAGAGGTCTACGAGATCTCCGTGCGGGAGCTCGCAGAGACACTCTCACCCGATCTACGGGCCGAGCTTGGCAGGCTTTCGCTGCCGTTCAGCTCTGATGAGCCGAGCGAGGCAGAGCTCAGAGTCGCGCAGGCCCAGTTGGTCGGATGGCTCGAAGGGCTCTTTCACGGGATCCAGGCGACCCTTTTCGCCCAGCAGATGGCGGCGCAGAACTCACTCGAGCAGATGCGGAGAAACAGCCTTCCGGTCGGCGAACGAGGGCCAGGGCCCGATCGCGTGCCCGGAACCGGCGCCTATCTGTAGGTCGGCGCGGCCGATGTTGGCTGTTTTGGCGAGACCCGGCGAGCAGTAGAGATTTTCCTCTTGCATCGCGAGCGTCGCGAGGTAGTCTCGGAGCCGTTGGAATAACAGCCCTGTAACTCATCCACAGCCGGTGGATGAGGGGTGTGGAAGGGCTGTGGAGGCACGACGTTGGCCGGATCGCGGGGAGAGAAGTCCTTCACGCACCTGCATCAGCACACCGAGTATTCGATGCTCGACGGTGCTGCGCGAGTGGCCGACGTAGTCGCGGCAGCCGCCATGGACGGCCAGCCGGCGCTCGCCATCACCGACCACGGCAACATGTACGGCGTTCTCGACTTCTACAACGCCTGCAAGGAGCAGGGGATCACGCCCATCATCGGGACCGAGGCGTACATGGCGGCGAACTCCCGCTTCGACCGGCCAGTCCGGCGTGGCCGCTTGGACGACACCGGCGGCGAGGGGGAGCGAGGCGAGAAGCTCTACTACCACTTGACGCTGCTCGCCGAGACGAGCGAGGGCTACGCCAACTTGATGAAGCTGTCGTCGGCGGCCTATCTCGAGGGCTACTACTACAAGCCCAGGCTCGACTGGGAGCTGTTGGAGACTTACCACAAGGGCACCATCGCGACCACCGGTTGCCTGGGCGGAGTGGTCTTGCAGGCACTGCTGCAGGACAACTTCGAGGAGGCCACCCGGCTGGCCGCGAGGCTCCAGGACATCTTCGGGAGGGAGAGCCTCTTCATCGAGCTGCAAGACCATGGACTAGTCGAGCAGGCCAAGACAAACCCGCGCCTGATCGAGATCGCGAAACGCATCGGCGCTCCGCTCCTTGCCACCAACGACAGTCACTACTGCAGGCGCGAGGACTCCGTCTCACATGACGCACTGCTTTGCGTCCAGACCGGTGCGACGATCGATGACCCGAAGCGCTTCAAGTTCAACGGCAGCGAGCACTATCTAAAGAGTGCGAAAGAGATGCGCCAGCTCTTTTCCGAAGTCGAGGAGGCCTGCGACAACACGCTCTGGATCGCCGAGCGGGCCTGCGTCGAGATCGAGCTCGGCACACCGACGCTGCCCGAGTTCGCAGTTCCCGAGCGATTCCGCCTCGCCGACTACCCGTCCTCAGCCGAGGCGTACCTTCGTGAGCTCACCTTGGAAGGTGCGCGCGAGCGTTACGGCGACCCGCTCCCTCAGGTCGTCATGGAGCGGCTCGACTACGAGCTAGGCGTCATCAACGACATGGGCTTTCCTGCCTACTTTCTCGTGGTCTGGGACCTCATCCGCCACGCGCGCGAGTCCAAGATCAGGGTTGGTCCCGGCAGAGGGTCCGCTGCGGGGTGCTGTGTCGCATACTGCCTTCGCATCGTGGACCTTGACCCGATCCGCTACGACCTGCTCTTCGAGCGATTCTTGAACCCCGGCCGAAAGCAGATGCCCGACATCGACATGGACTTCGATGAGCGGTACCGCTCCGAGATGATCCACTATGCGACCGAGCGCTACGGCTGGGATCACGTCGCCCAGATCGTGACCTTCTCGACCATCAAGGCCCGGGCAGCGGTTCGAGACGCGGCGCGCGTGCTCGGGCTCCCCTACGCACTCGGTGACCGCGTCGCCAAGGCGATGCCGCCCCTCGTAATGGGCAGGGACACGCCGCTTTGGGCCTGCCTCGAGAAGTCCGAGAAGTATGAGGACGGCTTTTATGCCGCAGCCACGCTGCGCGACATGTACGCCGCCGATCCGGATGCCAAACGGGTCATCGACGTGGCACGCGGCCTTGAGGGCCTGCGACGACAAGACGGGATCCACGCCGCGGCCGTCGTGATTACCCATGAGCCGCTAACGGAGTATCTGCCGATCCAACGCAAGCCCGAGCCCGGCGCGGATCCCTCAGACGCCCCGATCGTGACGCAGTACGAGATGCACGGTGTCGAGGCGCTCGGGCTGTTGAAGATGGATTTTCTGGGGCTGCGGAACCTCTCGGTCATCGAGACCGCACTCGATCTCATCGAGGAGGCCACCGGCGAGCGGATCGACGTCGACTCGATTCCACTCGATGACGAGCGCACCCTCGAGCTGTTGCGCCGCGGGGATTCGATCGGTGTCTTCCAGCTCGAAGGTGGTCCGATGCGCTCGTTGATGCGCTCGCTCGCACCTACGAGCTTTGACGATGTGGCAGCGCTTGTGGCGCTGTATCGACCAGGCCCGATGGCGGCGAACATGCACCGCGACTACGCAGACCGAAAGAACGGTCGCCAGCCCGTCACCTATCTCCACCCCGATCTCGAGCCGATCCTCGCCGACACCTACGGACTGATGATCTACCAGGAGTCGGTGATGCGTGTCGCGCAGCGCTTTGCCGGCTACAGCCTCGAAGAGGCCGACAACCTCCGGAAAGCCTGCGGCAAAAAGGACCGGGCGCTTATTGCGGCCGAGCGGGAGAAGTTCGTCGTTGGCTGTGTCAACACCGGTTACGAGGAGTCACTCGGCACCGCGTTGTTCGACATCATCGAGCCGTTTGCCGATTACGCCTTTAACAAGTCGCACTCCTACGGCTACGGCTTTGTCGCCTATCAGACCGCCTGGCTAAAGGCGAACTACCCGGTCGAGTACTTCGCGGCGATTCTCTCCTCGGTCAAAGACGACAAGAGCCGAAGTGCCATCTATCTCGCTGAGGCCCGCAATCTCGGTATCGAGGTTTTCGTGCCCGACGTGAACAGGTCGTCGTCGCTCTTTAGCGCCGCGCACGATCGGGACTCCTCGAACCCGGCGATCGTCTTTGGTCTGTCGGCGGTGCGAAACGTAGGTGAGGGGCTCGTCGCGCTGATCGTCGAAGAACGCGAGTCCGGTGGCCACTTCATCGACTTCCACGACTTCTGCTGTCGAGTCGACCCGCGGGTCTTGAACAAGCGGGCGATAGAAGCGCTGATCAAGGCTGGTGCCTTTGACTCCCTCGGTCACCCGAGAAAGGGCCTGCTGCAGGTCTTCGAAGACGTCATCGATCACCTCCTGGCGCTCCGGCGCGACGCCGAGCAGGGCGTCTCCACGCTGTTCTCCCTGCTCGAAGAGGCCGACACCGAGTCGAGCTCAGTCGGCTTCTCCGAGGCTCGCCGCGAGATTCCAAGCGTCGAGTTCGACAAGTCCGAGCGCTTGGCATTGGAGAAAGAGATGCTCGGCCTCTACGTGAGCGACCATCCCCTCCTGGGCTTTGAGTCCGCACTTCGCCGCCTTTGTGACACCTCGATCACCGATCTCGTCGAGCAGGGCCAAGGAGACGGCCCGGGAAGCGGTCAGGGCTCCGGTTTCGTCACCGTCGGTGGCGTCGTGACCGGCCTCAATCGCCGCTACACCCGCAAAGGTGAGCTGATGGCGACCTTGACGCTCGTCGATCTCGAGGCCGCGATCGAGGTCTTCGTGTTTCCAAAGACCATGGCCGAGTACGGGATGCGAATCGAAGAGGACGCGATCGTCTGCATTCGTGGCCGCCTCGACGACCGTGACGACGAGGTCAAGCTCGTCGCCACCGAGGTCATCCGCCCCGAGTTGCGGGCGGAGGATTCAAATGCTCCGATCGAGGTCGCGGTTCCCACCTCGTCGCTCACTGAAACCCTGGTCAACCAGCTCCGTGACCTGGTCTGTGACCACCCGGGACCCGTTCCTGTTCATTTACGCCTGGGACAGCAGCTGATCCGGTTGCCGGCTGAGTTCAACGTCGACCCGCGCGGCGGGCTCGTCGGCGCGCTTCGCGAGCTGCTCGGGGCGAATTCGATCAGCGCCTGACGTCCTTAGCAGCCCCCTTTTCCACACCCCTCAGAACTCCCGTACAATGGTCCGAGCCGATTAGCGCGGCGTTGGGCGTCACCGAGGTTGGTGCATGCAGAGCGCGGCGAGGACCGGCTGACCACTTTCTGGCGCTGGCGAGTTAGTGGCCCTGTGATTTAGCTCAGTACGCAAGGGGTCTTCGTGTTTGAAGTAGCGACGAAAGATTGCAGGCTGCTCACCGACACTGAGCTGGCTGAGATGGCTGACCTCGCCGTTGAGGGACCTTCCGGGTTCGACGTTGAGTACCTGAGCACGGTCCGGTCCGTCCCAGAGAGCGAGCCGTCGAAGCCGAAGTGGGTCCTTATCACCCAGGCTCACGAGGACGGGAAGCTGCGAGGGTTCGCATTCTCCTCGCTCGAGCGCATCGGCGGCACGCCGTGCCTCCTGATCGGCGAGGCGTGCTTTACGCGAATGGGTTCGGCTGAAGCGGCGTTGAAGGCTGTGATGCGCGACCTGTACCGGCGAGCGGTGATGGCATTTCCTGACGAAGACGTGCTGGTTGGCGCTCGGGTCATGGACCCCTCTGCGTATCGGGCACTGACGGGTCTTACCGACATCGTTCCCCTCCCTGGTCACAAGGCCTCTGGTGAGGAGCGGGCCTGGGGTCGGCGCCTGATGAAGCGCTTCAGCGAGTTCGAGACCAACGCCAAGGGTCAGCTCGATGACCGTACCTTTGTGATCACCGGCGACAAGACGGTGGTCGGATTCATGGACTATTCACCGCGAAAGGTCCCGAGCAGCGCGAAGGCCGTAGCCGAGCTGTTCGCCTCGATCGACGAGGCTCGACACGACACGCTTGTCTGCTGTGGTTGGGCGATGGTGGAGGATCTCGCGGCGGGCACGCTGCAGAAGTAGCTTGCCCTCACTTTCGCGCCCGAGCGAGAAGTGCGAAGACCACCTTTCTCACGTGACCGTCGCGCACGTCGTCTAAACCGACGAGAACATGGCTCGGCTCATAGCCGAGCTCTCGCGCCAGGTTGATTCCGGTAAGTGGCCGTGGCGCTGCACGCAACGCGGCCTGAACGAGGCGTTGATCGAGCACGGGGAGGCGCTGTCGGACTCCGCCGAAGGTGATGCCGAGCATCGTCGCGCCGCCCGTTGCGGTCACCTCCAGTGCCAACGTCTTGGCCGGTATCAGCGAGAGCGAAGGTGCGCTGCCGTCGAGATCTACGTAGGCGATCGAAGGGCCCCGGCTCGAGACGATGGTGGCGCCGGGGTGATCACGTGCTTCTAGCTCCGCGAAGAGATGCCGCACCCGTCGCCCAGTGACCTCGCCGATGATCTTTGTGGCTCCGGAGGCCACAACAAGCTCGGGTCGAGTTGGATCGAAGGGGTCGCCGCTTCGTCCGATCGTGACTTCGGCGACCCGGTACGTGCCAGGCCTCGACGCGGCGTGCGAGCCGATGTTGACGATCCTGACGAATGCACCCGAGGCGAGGTCGATCCCGATGCACTCCTCGGCGTCGCTAGCAAGCATCAAGCAGGCGAGCTTTTGGCCCTCCTGGTTTGCCCGAGATGTTCCCGGCTTAATCGAGCGGGGGATGCGAACTCGGCGTCGCGCTGTGGTCAACGAATTCCTGAAAGTGCTCGGTTGATGCATGCGTCGAGTGCGCTGACGTCGGCTACCGGTGCGAGGCAGACCCCGCCACGACAGACGTAAGCGAGGCCATCGTCCTTGCCCTCCCAAAGCTCGGAGGCCGTTCGCTCACCGGCGGCCACAACGGCGTCGGGCAGGTATCGCGACCGGACGTCTCGCAGCAGGTCGGCGCGTCCTGCCCCGATGACGAGCTCGAGGGCGCCGAATTCGAGCTGCACCGCAGTTCCGATGAGATGTGCAAGCGCCAGTGGTGCTCGATCGATCGCCGTCGAGCTGCTTTGCACGGCGAGCTCGGCGCGAGCGGTCAACGCCGGATCTGCCAGAAGCGCGCCGAGTCGGGCGAGTGAGCTCGTGGCGATCGATACCGCTCCAGGCAGGACGCCGTCGAAGGAGTCCCGAGGCCGAACCGGCAAGCCGACGGCGTCCGCTCCGGACAAGAAGAAGCCCCCGTCAGGCGCGGAGAAGTTCGCGATCAGGCCCGCTGCGCACTCGCTTGCTGCTCGAAGCCAGCGCGCCTCGCCCGTCGCCTCATTCAGTCGGGTGAAGCAGTCGGTCAGCCACGCGTAGTCAGTAGCCACCGCGAGGTGCGCGGCGCGCCCTCCCTGGTAGGAGCGGAGCCACCGACCGTCTGCGCGGCGAAGCGAGGAAAGGAGGAACTCGCCGAGGGCGACTGCCTGCTCGATGAAGTGGTCTTCGCCGAGCGCGCCGCCTGCTTCGGCGAGAACGGAGATCATCATCGCGTTCCACTCGGTGAGCACCTTGTCGTCGAGCGCGGGGCGCACCCTCGTCGCACGGGCCGCGAGCAGTATCGCCCGCGCGGCCTCGATCTCTGGCGGCCGGATCAGGTCGCCCCGGATCTCGCGCACGAGCGCTGAGGTTCCGTGCTCGAAGTTTGCTTCCTTATGGATGCCGTACCAGCGACAGACCGCCTCGACGTCGCCGTCGTAGCCCGCGACGTCGAGCGCATGGATGATCGCCTCTTTGGTCCAGACGTAGAAGCGGCCCTCTTCGCCTTCGGAGTCGGCATCTTCTGCAGAGGCGAGGCCGCCTCCTGGCACGCTGAGGTCCGAGAGCACGTACCGAATGGTCTCGGTCGCGACCTGCCGCCACCTCGGATCCCCGGTGGCCAAGAAGGCGTGGAGATACAAGCGGGCGAGCGAGGCCTGGTCGTAGAGCATCTTCTCGAAGTGCGGGATCGTCCAGGTGCGGTCGACGGAGTACCTCGCAAAGCCGCCGCCGAGATGGTCGTAGATCCCTCCCGAGGCCATAGCAGCGAGCGTCGTCTCGGCCATCGCACGCGCACCGGCGAATCCCATCTGGTCGGCGCGCAGCATGAGCTCGAGCATCGGCGCTTGCGGGAACTTCGGAGCCCTCCCAACACCGCCGTGCTCCCGATCGAAGATCTCGCTGAAGCGATCGACCGCTGCGCCGACGAGGGTCACCGCGCTCGGCAGCTTCGCGGTCCCAGCCGGTGGTGCCAACCTGGTCTCGATCTCGGCGATCAGCTCGTCAGACTGACGGACGAGCTCGTCGCGACGGTCGCTCCACGCGGTTGCCACCGCCTCGAGCAGCGAGGTAAATGCCGGCATGCCGTGGTTGGCAACCTTTGGAAAGTACGTCCCGCCAAAGAACGGCCGTCGTTTTGAATCACAGAACACGGTCATCGGCCAGCCACCGCTGCCGGTCATTGACTGAACAGCCTCCATATAGATCGCGTCGACGTCCGGGTGCTCCTCGCGATCGACCTTGATGGAAATGAATCTCGAGTTCAAAAGCGCGGCGGTCGCCGCGTCTTCGAAGGATTCGTGTGCCATTACGTGGCACCAGTGGCACGCCGAGTAGCCGATCGAGACGAGGACGGGCCGATCGAGTGCGGCTGCTGCTTCGAAGGCCTCGTCGCTCCAGGGATACCAGTCGACTGGGTTGTCGGCGTGTTGGCGGAGGTAGGGACTGGTCGACTCGGCGAGGCGGTTGGGCACCAGGCCAGCGTAGTGACACCGTTTGGGTGGGCTCATCGTCCGGATCCGCCGTTTGCCCTTCGACGGATCTGCAGCTCGCAAATCCGCCGCCACATAGACCGGTGGAACGTCGGGAAGCCCGCCCGCGGAACCTGCCCGTTGCCGCGTCCCCGAAGTGCATGTATCTTGCGGCGACGTGCATCGATGGTTGTCCATGGGTGCTGGGGCGTCGCAGGAGGAGGTCGCGTGGCTCGTCATCGACGAAGTGCCGCCGGTCGCGCTCTTCGTGAGGTTTCGTTGGCGTGATGACAAAGACGAAGCTCCAGCCGCTGTCGCGTGCGGCCAGACGACGTGTTCGCCCGGACAGGCGCTCGCGACGCGCGTGGCATGTCGTCATCTCGGCGCTCGCACTTTGTGGGTCCGCAGCGCTTGCCACGCCGCTTGCAAACGTCGCGGTTGGCGCGACCACGGTGCCGACTCCATGGATCCCTTGTACGAATGCGACACTCGGCTCCGGGACGTGTGTCCCGGGCTACGGGTCGGCGGTCTATAACGGCAAAGACGGCTACTTCGGCGTGCCGGCGATACTGAATGGGCCAGCGCAGTTGTACCTCTCGCCGGTGTTTTGTCCCGCCGGCAGCCCCGCAGCTAAGTCAGGTGAGGCGTGCTCGGCGCCGTTCCAGCTCGCGCTGTCCAAGATCACGCTCACCCCAGCTATCGGGGTCATACGCGTCGAGAACTTCGGATATGAGTCAAGTGCCGGCACGAACGCCGATGGCGCTGTTGCGGTCCTCGACAATCCACTCGCGCTACCCGGCTCGGACCAGGCGGCGCACTGGTGTGTGACCGTCCCCACTAGCGCTAACCCTCAGGGCGAGTCGTGCATCGCGGAGAGCAATACGAGCCTTCCGGTCTACCTCGCAGCGACCTCTCCGCTGGTACTTGGAACTGTGCTCATGTGCGTTGGTGGCCAGCTCGCAGCGAGTCAGAACGCGTTCGAAGCTTGTATGCAGTCCTCGGTGGGCACAAAGCCCTTCGCATCGACGAGGGCCCGGAACTCAACCCTTCGAAAGACGGCGGTGAAAAAGCAGACCTCTCCGGTGGCCGTGACGCTTTCGGCGCCGGCGATCTCGAGTCATGTGCTTGCCGTTGGCACCTCCGGGAACATCAAGGTCACCGTGACGGCGACGAGTGGCTCGTTGACGCAGGTGACGGTGAGAGCGGGCGTGACACCTACATCGAGCAGCGTGGTTGGTACGACCAAGCCACAGTTCGCCGGCGCGTCGGTGCTGTCGAGCGGCGTGACCCGTGCCTTCACCTTCACCTTCTCCGCGAAGGCGCTGAAGGCAGGGAAGGTCACGATCGACGTGACCGCGCTCGCTCAGCTCGCAAGTGGCGCGGCGGCCACCGGCTCCGCGCAGCTGGTGGCAAGCGTCGGCTAGGTCCGTAGCGCCCGGCGCTCGGGCGTGGTTTGACACCGTTTTCGGCCTGGATCCTTGACGGCCCTCGTTGATTCCCAAAGATCGATTCCCGACGCGGTCGAGGAACGCAAGCCAACTGGTTTTTAGGGGGTGGCCGTCTCCACCCTTGACATGTGACCATATATAGGGCAACTATCCCATCTCTGTATAAGCTTGGCCTTCCTTGGCAAGGTGATGAGGGCGCGCGGTGGTAAGCGCCTCAGGGATACCGACTGGCAAAGAGGTCGATGATGGCTCGCGCTTTCAGGGACATCCAGACGCCCATGTCAACAACGGGCATCTCGATGATGGCGGGATGGTCGATCGCTACCTCAAAGCCGAACTGTTCTTGCACCTGCACGTATGGCTGAGGTCCGGTGATTCTGAGACTAATTCGACCCAATTCTGTTTTACCGCGGCACACCCCGGCGTTCTGCGTTATCTCCATAGCGACGACTTCGGCGTCGATGCACTCACCGATTCGGACGGTGGGATTGACCAGGTCGCTGTGGTATGTCGTCAACAAGTGCATCGCTCTGTGTTTGTCGGCATTGGAGAGTTCAGTGATTTGGACCAAGTGGTACGGGTCCAATCCATGGTAAGGCTGGGGCTGCTCAAGGATTGTCCAGTCATCGTCATGAACCAGGTCGCGCCAACGTTGGATGCCGTCGGCGAACCTCTGGGGCGTCTCATAGACAGGGAATTGGACACTACGCCAAGGGTTGCCGCTTGGGATAGGCCATGGAGCCGTTCCGCTCTTGGCCTCAGCGAGAAACCACACCAGGTTGTCGAGCGACGAGCGGATTTCGTGCAGCATCTCCCCGACCATGAGAGACCAGTGATGGGGCAAGTCATCCGGTGGCTCCATCTGGATGATTCGGTCCTCAATCCGTTCTGGATCAGGCTCAAGGAACACTCGGTGAGGGTGGACATGCGCGAAGAAATCCAAGGACTCTCGATTGAGGGCATCAATTATGAACTTCGCCCGATCAAGCCTGAGACGGCAAGGTTCGAGCTGATCCGTCATGGCCTACTCTTGGAGGGAGATGCCGGAGGAACCGAAGGACGAACCAACGCAGGAAACCGAACAGGGAGCGACAATCCCGATCCCGACACACGGGGACTTCTTTCGTGACCTCGGTAAGGTTGCCAAGCCACGAAAGAAGCCATCAGAAGCAATCGAGGATGAACTCGACAAGGGCGGAGAGCCACCCGCGCAGACGCTTTAGGGGCGGTTGTTGCTTCGCAATCACCCGGTATTCGCTCCACCGCATTGGATCAGTCCAGCGCAGCCCGGAGGAGGATCGACAGGAACATCGAACGACTGTCGTCGCGGTTGTAGCGCCAGACGTACTCGTTCACGTACCCCTGCAACCACTTCGCGGAGACCGCGTGATGGGTACCCGAGATGCGCTTGACCAAGGACCAGAAGCCCTCGATGGTCTGTGTGTGGATGTCTCCGCTTACGTAGACGCCCGCAGAGTGATTGATGGTCCTGTGGTCCCATCCATCCTTTGCAAGCCGCGTGTAGAGCCGTGCATCGTCGGTGTAGATGATCGTGTCGCCCTCGACGTGGTTAGCCATGTGCTGGACGATTACGGCCTGAGGCTTCTGCGGAATGACGTAGGCCGCGATTTTGCCAGCGGTCTTGGTTTCGACCTCATCGACAGTCTCGGTCTTGTTCCGCTCGACCATGCCGAACACGCCGACCTTGTTTTCGTGCGACCAGTTCTGCGCGGCAACGGCTCGCGATGGCGCATTGGCCCACTGGCGCTTGTCCTCAAGCCGCGGCTTGCCGCCCACGTAGGTCTCATCCATTTCGACAGCACCCGACAGGCGAACTTCATCAGGCCCCATCAATTCGTTACGAATCAACGTGAACATTCGCCACGCTGTTTTGTAGGTGACGCCCAGCTCGCGCTCAAGTTGTTTGGCGGAAATGCCACAACGAGTGCTGGTCATCAGGTACATCGCATAGAACCAAAGGTGCAAGCCGGTAGACGACTTGTGAAAGATCGTGCCCGCGGTCGGGTGAATGTGGAGTCCACACGCGGTGCACGTCCACGACTGGCGCTGTTGCTTCGTTCCATAGCGCTTGAATTCGCGAATCTGCTCGCACCGCGGGCAATGCGCCTCGGAGGGATTTGACGTGGCGCAACGTGTGTTCCAAAGCCAAACCAGGCAGGTTTCGTCATCGGGGAAGTCACGCATGAATTCGAGGAGGGTGTATTGCGATTCCGACGCTACGGAGCGCTGGGGGTCCTTGCGGTTACCTGGTGCCATAGAACCATTATACACGCTGGACCTATACAGTCAAGGGATAGTTGCCCCATATAGTCACATAATGTCACTGCCGTGGACGAGGTGTTCAAGGCGTTGGCTGATCCGACTCGGCGTGAGCTCTTGGACGAGCTCTTCCGCAAGGACGGTCAGACGCTTCGCGCACTTGAGGAGCGGTTCTCGATGACTCGATTCGGGGTCATGAAGCATCTCAAGCTCCTAGAAGACGCCGGACTTGTCGTGAGTGTGCGGCGAGGTCGGGAGAAGCCTCATTTTTTGAATCCCGTTCCGATCCGCCTCGTCCACGACCGATGGGTGAGCAAGTTCGCAGAGCCATGGACGGCAGCGCTAAGTGACCTGAAAACGAGATTGGAGAGCCCCATGGAGAAGATTCTCGAGATCTACACTCGCACTACACCGGAGCGCCTTTGGACCGCGATCACCGATTCCGAGATCCGGAGTAAGTACCACTTCGGGCTCAGAATCGACTCTGATTGGAAGGTCGGGTCGCGCTTTGAGATGAGCCATCTACAAGCTCCGGGGCTCTTCGGCGAAGGTGAGATCCTCGAGGTCGACCCCCCGCATCGACTCGTCCAGAGCATGGTTGCACTCTGGGGCGATGACGTACGGGCCGAAAGCACGTCGAGGATCACCTGGGAGATCGAGCCCGTCGGCGACTCCTGCAGGCTCACGGTCACGCACGATCAGCTCCGCGAGGGTGCAAACGAGCAGCTGTACGGCGGTTGGCCGATGATCCTCTCGGGCCTAAAGACGTGGCTCGAAACTGGCGAGTTGCTAACGACACCAGGCTCGCCCTAGGAGCTAGTCGGCTCCGTCGCCGAATAATGTTACGTGGTGCGCTCAGCTCGAGGCTGCGCCTTTGGCGAGGGAACGGAGCACCTCGATCGCCCGGTCTTGTTCGTCGAAGCTGACGAGCAGGTGATCGTGGTGAAAGCCAGCAAGGACGTTGCAGGCGAGACCGTGTCGTGCAAGCGCGGTAGCGACCGCGGCAGTCAGCCCTACCGCATCGAGCGCCGAATTCACGTCGAGGGTGAGCCAGGCCATCACGAACTCAGGCGTGATGCCAAGTCGCGACGCATCACGACAAGAGATCACCGAAGTGGTTCCTTCTCTTTCGACGATCGTCGCTTGAACCTCGACGTCGGCAGGTAGCACGACGCCACTCACCATGCACCACGCACCTGGTCTCGTCGTAACGCTGAGCTTTCGAAGCAGCGCGCCGAGATCGCCCTCGGTCATGGCACCGATCGGCCAGTTACTGCAGCGGCGAGCTCGGCGCGGCGCACCTTCCCGATCGAAGTGCGCGGCAGCTCATCGAAAAGCTGTAGCTCCCTCGGCGCGTACACCGCCCCAAGCTCGCTCCGAACGAGCTCGCGCACCTCGGCAAGGGTCACCGTTGCCGCCGGTGACGCGACCACGCAGGCGACGGCTCGTTGGTGCCACTCGGGATCAGGGACGCCGACGATTACGACCTCTTCGATACCAGGATGGCTAAGGAGCAGCTGCTCGACCGGAGCGGGCCAGATCTTCTCGCCGCCCGAGACGATCACGTCTTCGCGCCGTCCGTAGACGAGAAGCCGTCCGTCTTCGCCGAAGGCTCCGAGATCGCCGGTTGGCAGGAAGCCCGCTGAATCCTTCGGATCGGTCCCGTCGCGATAGGCGCGTAACAGCATCGGGCCGCGGAGCAGGATTTCGCCGTCGTCGGCGATAGCGACGTCGACGCCGTCGAGAGGTACGCCGTCATAGACCACGCCACTGCCGGATTCGGTGAGGCCGTAGGTCGTGACCACGTTGTTCGGGAGACCAGCAGGCGGTGCGGAGCCGCCGAGAACGATGACGCGGAGCGCATCGATGGTTGCCTGGTCGAGCCGGAACAGCGCGGTGGACACGAGTGAGATGAGCGTGACGCCGCTCTTTACGGCAGCTGCGACGTCGGCGACGTCGAAGCCTGGGTGGAGCTCGAAGGGGGTACTCGTCGAGCGTGCGCGCGTCAACACCGAGATCCCGCCAACGTGGCTAAGTGGCAGGCAACAAAGCCAACGATCCCGAGCCGGATCGATGCGGAGTCGCTTGCTCGTAGCAGCCGCTGAAGCGTCAAGCGCCGCATGCGTGAGCACCACTCCCTTTGGAACTCCGCTTGTTCCCGACGTCGGCATCACGAGCGCATCGCCGTCGTCAGTGCCGCGTCCACCTTCTAGAGGGTGCTCTCCGGCTGCATCTATGACCACGCCAGGGTGAAGCTCGGAGAACAGCCGTGCAACCGCAGGCCCAGGTAGACGTTGGTCGACCGGCAGGACCGCGTCGCCGGCTGCGAAGCACGCATCGAGGGCAGAGAGAAAGGCGTCACCGCCTGGCAAGTCGAGGGCGACAAGCCGGTGCACGGCAGTAGCCTAACGGCCGTTATGGCGAACGAAGAGGCGAAAAGTCCATCCTGGGAGCGTCGCGGCGACTACCGCGACATCAGCTACGAGGTCGCGGATCACATCGCGAAGATCACGATCTGTCGACCCGAAGTCCGCAATGCATTTCGGCCACAGACCCTCACGGAGCTGATTCGTGCCTTTGACGGTGCGAGAGACGATCCCGACATCGGGGTCATCATCCTCACTGGTCAGGGGAGTGAAGCGTTCTGTTCGGGCGGCGACCAGCGCATCCGGGGTGAGGACGGCTACATGGGCGACGATGCCGTCGCCCAGCACGGAATCGGACGGCTGAATGTGCTCGATCTCCAGATACAGATCCGCCGCCTTCCAAAGCCGGTGATCGCCATGGTCGCTGGATACGCGATCGGCGGCGGCCAGGTACTGCAATTGGTCTGTGATCTTGCAATCTGCGCGGAGAACGCCCGCTTCGGCCAGACCGGGCCACGGGTGGGCAGCTTCGATGCCGGCTACGGTGCCGGGCTGCTCGCCAAGACGATAGGACTTCGCCGCGCGAAGGAGATCTGGTTTCTCTGCCGGCAGTACGACGCGGAGCGGGCCTATGAGATGGGTCTCGTCAATCGCGTCGTCCCACTCGAGCAGCTTGAGGCCGAGACCGTGTCGTGGTGTCAAGAGATGCTGCGGCTGTCGCCGCTGTCACTTCGGATGCTGAAGGCCGGCTTCAACGCCGCAGACGAAGGGCTCGCCGGGGTGCAGCAGCTCGCAGGTGACGCGACCTTGCTCTACTACATGAGCGAAGAGGCTCAAGAGGGTCGTGATGCCTTCCTCGAGAAGCGCGAACCGGACTTCTCGCGCTTCCCGCGGCGCCCCTGACGTTGGGCGTGTCTACTGAGATAGCGGCACGGCTGCACGGCGCGCGCTGATGGCGACTACGACCGAGTGGATCGCTGCGTCGCGTCCCCGCACGCTTTCGGCCGCTGTCGCACCCGTCGCCGTCGGGGTTGCAGTTGCGCATGCTGCCCGGCATGTCAACCTCGAGCGAGCGCTCTTGAGCCTCGTCGTCTCGCTCGCTGTTCAGGTAGGCACCAACTACGCGAACGACTACGCGGACGGCAGGCGCGGCACCGACGAGGTGCGGGTCGGGCCGGTCCGACTCGTGGCGAGTGGGCTTGCGACTGCCCAGGCAGTTCGCCTGGCGGCCGTTCTCGCCTTCGGTGTCGCAGGAGCTGCCGGACTGGTCGTCGCCCTCCAGACCTCGCTCTGGCTCCTCGCGGTGGGAGCAGCCTGCATAGCTGCGGGGTGGTTCTACACCGGTGGCCCCCGTCCCTACGGCTATGCCGGGTTCGGCGAGGTGTTCTGTTTCGTCTTTTTCGGACTCGTGGCGGTCGAGGGAACGGTGTACGCCACCGATGGTCATCTCGTCGGACTTGGGTTTCTCGCCGCGTGCCCGGTCGGGCTGATGACCGTCGCCTTGTTGGTGGTGAACAACCTCCGCGACATCCCGACGGACGCTCCGGCAGGGAAGCGCACCCTTGCGGTGGTGCTCGGGGCGAAGCGGACCCGCCTGCTCTACGCAGGCTGTGTGCTCGTCCCATTTCCGCTTGTGGGGCTGATCGCCATCTCGCGTCCGGCTGCCTTGATCGCCTTGGTGGCGCTCGTGCCGAGCCTGGTCGCGGTCAGGCTGGTCATGCGCGGGGCTACGGGTCGAGAGCTCATCCCCGTGCTCGGCATGACCGGAGGCTTGCAGCTGTTGTTCTCGGTGCTACTCGCGCTCGGCATCGCCTGGTGAGGAAGTGCCGCGAGCAGCATGTGGCTCACCGCTGGCCGTCAGTGCCGCTCGAGGAAGTTCGCAACGAGCTCGGCGAATGCGCGGGGTTGCTCGAAGGGTGCCGCGTGTCCCGCGCCGTCGATGAACGCGGTGCTCGCACCAGATCCGATCGCGCCAGCCATCTCGCGGGCGATCGCCGAGAAGCGAGCGTCGTTTGCGCCGGCGACGAGCAGCACCGGCATCAAGAGCTCACCGAGACGGTCATGGCTCGGGACCTGCGTGCCGGTCCCGGTGGTGCGAAGCGATCGGGCGAGCCCGGCAGTAGTGCTGCCTCGCCGGGAGGCGAGGTTTGCCTGCTCGCTCGTGAGATGGGCGAACAGCGGGCCTGCCAGCCACTCGGTGAGGAAGTCCTCAAGTTCGAGCGCAGGGCTAGATGCATCGGAGGGGTCGAGTCGATTGGCGAGCGCATTGTCGGCCGCGACCCTCGTCGCGCGATCGGCGTCGGCGAGGATGCCAGGTGTCGCTCCGACGAGTACGAGCGACTCGATCAGTTCGGGACGGTTGAGCGCGAGTGTGAGACAGACGCGCCCGCCAAGCGAGTAGCCGACATAGGAGGCCCGCCCTCCGGCGCGGCCGACGAGATCTGCGGCCTCTTCGAGGCTCGAGGCGTGGACCTCGCCCGAGTCGGCGTGATCGGGGAGGTCGATGGCAACGACCTCGTAGAGTTTGCCAAGCTGGTCGACAATGACGTGCCACGACGACTTCGACTGGGTGAATCCGTGAACGAGCACGATCCGGCGGCCGCTGCCGTGTACCCGTACCGCCAAGGAGCGACTGTCGGCGGCAGACGGCTCGGGGCCGTTGTGTGGTCCGGGATCGGTCATCGGCCGTGACCCTACAGTCTGGGTTCTGCGCCACGCTCGTTGACGAGTTCGCTCGCTCCGGAGTTCGTCACGCGGTTCTCGCCCCGGGCTCGAGGTCCAGCCCACTTGCGATCGCGCTGCTCTCGAACCCGGAGATCGTCGTGCACGTGCGTCTAGACGAACGCTCGGCGTGCTTTTTCGCGATTGGCCTCGCACTCGAATCGGGCGTGCCTGCGTTGATGGTGACGACGAGCGGGACCGCGGCGGCCGAGCTGCATGCCGGCGTCGTCGAAGCCGACCTGGCGGGCGTACCGCTCATCATCTGCAGTGCCGATCGCCCTCCCGAGCTGCATGGCGTCGGCGCGCCACAGACCATCGAACAGGTCGGGCTGTACGGTCGATCCGTTCGGTACTCGGCCGACTTCGGCGTGCCCGATGAAGCGACTCGGCCGCTTTGGCGCTCGTTCGCATCCCGCCTCGTCGCCGAGGCGACCGCCTCGCCACTTGGTCCGGGCCCCGTGCACGCAAATCTTCCGTTCCGAGAGCCCCTCACCGGTGAAGTAGGCGAGCTGCCAGATCCTGTCGCAAACGGGAAGGCCTGGCACGCGACGTACCGGGCGCGCGGGAGCGACGCGACTTCGCTGGAGCGATTTCTGGCGGTGATCGAGCGTGCGCACCGGGGTCTATTTTTGCTTGGCGCCGGAGCATTCGAGCGCGAGCCTCATGTCCTGCTCGAGCTCGCCGAAGCGCTCGGTTGGCCGATACTGGTCGACGCCCGAGGGATGCCCAAAGAGCCGTTCGCGCCACTCGTTGTCCACTCCGACGGGATTCTCCGAAGCCAGCGCGCGCTCGAGGACTTGAAGCCGGACCTCGTCTGTCACTTTGGCGCTCCCCATGCGGGTCGCGTCGTAGAGGCATGGTTGGCGAACCTCGTCGCAGCCGGCGTGCCGCAGCTCCTCGTCGACCCGTTCGGCAGGTTCGAGGAGCCGAGTCGAGCTGGTGGCGAGATGATCGGCGCCGACCCGGTCGCGCTCGTAGGCGATGTGCTCGAAGCACTCGAGGTCGGCGGGCGAGACCGATCGTTCCTCCACGCGTGGCGGCGTGCCGACGATGCCGCCGAGCGGGCGATCGTCGCTGTTCTCGACGGGGTCGACGGACTGAGCGAACCCGGGATCGCACGCAAGGTCGTTGATCTCGTGCCGTCGACCTCGACGGTGTTCTCGTCCTCGTCGATGCCCATCAGGGATCTCGAATGGTTTGCCGCGCGTCGTCACGGAGCACCGCGGATCCTCGCGAATCGTGGAGCGAACGGCATCGATGGCGTGACCTCGACGCTGCTCGGCGTCGCTGCGGCATCCTCGTCGCCTGACGCACCGGTGGTCGGCGTGATCGGCGATCTCGCGTTCCTCCACGACCTCTCCGCGCTCGTCTGGGGGACCTACGAGCAGGTCCCGCCCGCGACGATCGTGCTCATCGACAACGCCGGCGGCGGGATCTTCAACTTCTTGGCGTACCCGGGACTGCTCGGCCACGAGACCTTCGAACGTGGCTTTGGCACCCCGCAGACAACCGACATCGCTGCGCTCGCAGCGGCATTCGGCCTCGAGGTGGCCGAGGTGGCCGACGAGGACGGCTTCGAGAAGGCGCTGTTGGCGGCGATGGCGACGTCGTCGCTTTCGATCGTTCTTTGCCGCACGGAGCGGGAGTCCAACGTCGTACTCCACCAGGAGCTGAACGCCGCGATCGTCCGCGAGGTGGACCAAGCGAACTAGTCGTGGCGACGTTTGGCGCGTTGAATTAGATGGCGGACCTCAGTGGGCGAACTTCAGCGCATCGTTGGCCGCGTACTTCGCCACAACCGTGTCGATCTCAGCCGTCTTCGTGATCGACGTCACGATCTCGCCAAGCTGGGCAGCGGGAAGTGCACACGTCATCTCGTCTGGTTGCATGCCGGTCCTGGCGCGCGAGAGCGCGCACCCAACACTCGCCGCGGCGACTCCGT
This sequence comes from Acidimicrobiales bacterium, assembly GCA_036510575.1. Taxonomy (GTDB): domain Bacteria; phylum Actinomycetota; class Acidimicrobiia; order Acidimicrobiales; family Bog-793; genus DATCDR01. The sequence goes on from DATCDR010000119.1 coordinate 29,409, forward strand.
CGTTCTTCGCGATCGCGACGATGTGGCACTGCGGCTTGCCCTCGATACGAAGACCTGGGATGGCATCTGACAACACCATCATCTGGCGCCCGTTGACGCGGATCAGTACGACGTCAGGGTCGAAGCCGTCCGGCTGTTCGGTGAGTGGCCCATAGGTGACCGCTCCTGGCCGCTCACTGACCTGCGGGATGGTCATGACGGCCGCTTCGGTGACCCAGCCGGAGCCGAGCAGCGCGGCGACGTCGCTGTTGCCCGCCACTTCGGAGAGGGATGCGAAGCCATGCGTGAAGGTTCCGACGCTGCAGTTTCCGTGGTCTTCCGCCACGGTCGAGAACGTGCTCTTGGCGCCGTGTATCCAAAAGACACAGCCGGCGGGTACCCGCCCTGCGCGCCCATCTTCTTCGGGGTCACTCATCGGCGAGTCGAAGGTGGCAACTCCGGCAGGGCGTTCCGCCGAGAACGTGATGCCGACGGGAGCTGCTTGCAGGTGGAGGACCTTGGTCAGCTGGTCTCCGAGTTCTTGCCATTGCGTGGTCATCTTGCCCCTTTTGGTCATCGGTGCTTCGCTGATTCTCGTCGGTCGTCGCGATCTTTTGCCGGGTTCGACCAAGTCGCGACCGGTAAACCTCGCCGCTTAGCCCGTAGCGGGCAATTCGGCCTGTGGCAGGCTAGAGCAGTGGTATCCCTTCTCGCAGATCTTCAGTTCCGCGGTCTTGTCCACCAAGTGAGCGACGACGCGCTCGCTGACATGCTGAACAACGGCCACCTCACCGCCTATATCGGTTTCGACCCTACCTCCGACTCGCTGCAGATCGGCAACCTGCTCCAGCTCTGCAACTTGCGCCGGCTCCAGCTCGCAGGCCACCAACCGATCGTGCTCGCCGGCGGGGCGACCGGGATGATCGGTGACCCGGGTGGAAAGTCCGAGGAACGTAACCTGCTCGATCGCGAGACGGTCGCCGCGAACCTCGAGGGTATGCGGCCCCAGCTCGAGCGGTTCATCGACTTCTCGGAGTCGGCAGGCAGGGCGCGTGGACTTGTGCTCGACAATGCCGACTGGCTCGGGACCATGACGCTGATCGACTACCTGCGAGACGTCGGGAAGCACTTCACGGTCAACCAGATGATCGCCAAGGACACCGTGAAGAGTCGGCTCGATCGACCAGAACAGGGAATCTCCTACGCAGAGTTCAGCTACATGTTGCTCCAGGCGACCGACTTCCTCCACCTCTTCGACCACTTCGGCTGCACGCTGCAGATGGGGGCCTCGGACCAGTGGGGCAACATCACGATGGGTGTTGAGCTCATCCGCCGGACGAGGCAAGAAAGCGCGTACGCGATGACCTCGCCGCTCGTACTCCGTGCGGACGGCACCAAGTTCGGGAAGTCCGAATCCGGCGCGCTCTACCTCTCGCCGAAAAGGACGAGCCCGTGGACGCTCTACCAGTACTTCGTCCGCGTCGAGGATTCGGTAGTCGGCACGTACCTGCGATACTTCACCTTCCTTAGCCACGACGAGCTGCTCGCGCTCGACGCGGCGGTGACTGCCGAGCCCGCGAAGCGCGAAGCACAACGACGACTCGCACACGAGGTGGTCGCGATGGTGCACTCGCCAGCGGAGGTCGCCCGCGTCGAGGCGGCGGCGGAGGCTCTCTACTCAGAAGATGTCATCGGCTTGGACGAGGCGACGCTGCTGATGGTCTTCGAAGACGCGCCGTCCTCACAGATCAGCAAGGACCGACTCTCGAACGGCGGCATCGACCTCGTCGAGCTCATCGCCGATGCGGGCCTCGTCGGCTCTCGATCACAGGCCCGCACCACGATCGAGCAGGGTGGCCTCTATGTGAACAACCGTCGTGTCGATCCAGCCGCAGCCCGGATCTCCGCCGAAGACCTGCTCGCGGGAGGCTACGTGCTGTTGCGGAGGGGGCGCCGCGACTTTCACCTTCTTCGCTGCCAGTGAGGCGGGGCGTTTCGAGCGCGCTCGTGGCCGTGACGTTCGGCGCGGTGATGCTCGTCGCTGCCGCCTGTACGAATGGCCCGACGACACTTGCTGGTCAGATGAAGTCGTGGGCATCGAACGCCACTTACTCCGCCGACGTCGCCCAGATTTCCGAGGATCTGATCGGGCTTAGAAATGGCCTGAAAGAGCACAAGTTCCTCCAGACCAGGACGGAGTGCGAAGGCTTCGGGGTCGACGTCGAGGCCTTGTACGGCGAGCTGCCGACGCCTGACCTGACGATCACCAATGAGCTTGGCGCGTCGCTGTTGAGCTACTACAGCGCGTCGGAGGACTGCTTCTACTCGTCGTCGTTCACCTCGGCAAAGTTCAAGACCTACGAGCGCCTGTCATCGAGCGCCGGCAGGACGTACCTGCGTGCCGTTGGGCAGCTTGACGCCTATTTGAGCGGCCCGACACTTGCCGGCAAGCTGCAGGTCTGGGCGGCAAATGCCAACTACTCTGCCGACGCCGAGCAGATCTCCTTGGACCTGACCGGGTTGCAAAATGATCTGAAGGGGCGACAGTTCCCCGCCCTCCGGACGGAGTGCGGAGGTTTTGGGGTCGATGTCCAGGCGCTGTACGACCAGTTGCCGACTCCTGACCAGACGATCAGCGACGAGCTCGGCTCATCGCTTTCTAGCTATGGCACCGCGTCTGAGGACTGCTCGGACTCGTCGTCGTTCACCTCGGCGAAGTTCCAGGCCTACGAGCGCCTGATGACGAGCTCAGGCAAGACCTACCAGCGGGCAGTGGGGCAGCTTGCCTCCCATGGCGTCCACTAGTCTGCGGCAGTTGACCCCAAATACGCACGATCTTGTAGGCCCGTTTCCAGCAGGACGGCGACCCGAGGACTACGACCAGATTCGTCGGCGCGTGCTCTGGGCCATGCCGCACGGCCTCTACCTCCTCGGCTCGCGCTCAGGTGATCGCCGGAACCTAATGACCACGACCTGGGTGACCCAGGTCAGCCACGACCCGAAACTGGTGGGAGCCTCGGTCGAGCGTGACGCGCTCACCCACGAGCTCATAGCTAGCGGGCGTTGTTTCTCGGTCTCGCTCCTTATACGAAGCGATCGAGCGGTCGTTCGTCACTTCGTGCGGCCTGCTGTCTATGACGATGAGGCCGGAACACTTTCGGGGCTGCACTTCTTCGACGCGCAGGTGTCGGGCGCGCCGATTCCCGATGTTGCTGTCGCCTGGCTCGACTGCTCGCTCGAGCGGAGCGTCGAGCTCGGCTCGCACACCCTCTTCATCGGGCAGGTGGTCGATGCGTCTGCAACCGACGACCAGGCTCTGATGACGGACCTCCTTCGCGTGGAGGACACCAGGATGAACTACGGAGGATAGGTGACCGAGACGTTGCAGCATCCCCGCTCGCCTGAGCCTCCGACGCGCTTCGTCGGCGACGATCGCGCACTCACCGAGCTCCTAGCGGCGCTACGCGAGGCCACGGTCTACTGCTTCGACACCGAGTTCCACCGTGAGCGGACCTACTACGCGAGGCTTGCCCTCATCCAGATCGCCTGGCCCGACGGCATTGCGATCGTGGACCCCCTTGCGTGTGATCCGGCACCGCTAGCTGAGTTGTTCTCCTCGCCCGCGCTCGCCGTCGTCCACGCCGGCGATCAAGATCTCGAGATCATCGAGCGCGCCTGTGCCGTGCTGCCTGCCCGGATGTTCGACATCCAGATCGGCGCAGGCTTTCTCGGACTGGCGTCGGCGTCGCTTGGCGCCGTCGTCGACCGCCTGCTCGGGCTCCGCCTCGAAAAGGGCGACCAGCTCACCGATTGGATGAAGCGCCCGCTCAACTCCGCTCAGCTCCACTACGCGGCGGGCGACGTGGCGCATCTCATCGACTGCTACGACGAGCTCCATCGTCGGCTGGTCGAGCTTGGCCGATGGACCTGGGCCGAGGAGGAGTGCGCGCTCGCGCTCGCCAAGGGACGGCGGAGCGCCGTTCCAGAAGAGGCGTGGTGGCGGCTCCGTCAGGCTCGACAGCTTCGCGGACGCGCGCGGGGCATCGCACAGTGCCTCGCCGCCTGGAGGGAGAGTCGCGCGCAACGCCTCGACGTCCCGGTCCGGAACGTCTTCCCGGATCTAGCGATTGCGTCGATCGCGCAGCGACCTCCGAGCACGAGAGCCGAGCTCGAAGGGGTGCGTTCGCTCGACAGTCGCCATCTCGGAGGAGGTGCAGCTGCGGAGATCCTAGAAGTCGTGGCGAAAGGGGCGGCGCTACCAGCTGACAAGCTCTGCCTGCCGCCTGGTCCCCAAGGCGACTCGATCGCAAAGCCGATGGTGGCACTGGCTGCGGCCTACGCGACCGAGCGGGCACACGACCTCGACCTCGATCCAGCGCTGCTAGCCACGCGATCAGACATCGTCGATTTTCTACAAGAGCCGCCGGTCGGCCGTCTCACCACCGGGTGGCGCGGTGATCTCGTCGGGGTACCGATCCGCAAACTTGCAAGTGGGGAAGCTGCGCTCGCGGTAGCTGGTTCCTCGCTGGTGCTCGAGGAGCGCTCGAGGCGCCCGATCGCCTAATTGGCTCGGCTCCGAGCGGGCCTGCGCTCGGAGCTACGTGCGTGCCTCGGGTGGCCGAAGGTCGACCGTGAGCGTCAAGATGCCACCTTCTACGGTTCCCTCGGCATCCCCCAATATCGCGAAGTCCATGTAGTCGAGCTCCATCTGCTCGGCGATCAGGCGACGCTCCGCACCCTCGACGGGTGGCAGGCCGCGTCGCCGGACCGCGGCGGCTCGTTCTTGGAAACGCTTCACCATCGCTGGAATATCGAAGGACTCGGCCATGGTCCCAAGCTAATCCGAGAGTTCACCGGTGCGGCGAAACCTCGCCCGGATGGCTCTGAATAGGAAGCGGAACGGCCGACGTGTGGAACGGACCAGGAGGTATGCTGGTGTCGCTATCTGCTCAGGTTGGCCTATCAAGGGATTGGCAGATGTGCTTCGAGGCGGCAGATGCAGCCGCCCGGTACCAGGGAGCGGCTCGTGAAAAAGGGGCGGCATCGGCGGTTCGAAGAGGCTCGAAGCATGAAACGTGCCGTAGAGGTGACGCTCGAGCCATGTCCAGAGTGTGGTGCAGACCCAGAGGACGACCACGCGACCTGGTGCATGTACGAGTCTGAGGAGCTCGAAGACGCCGAAGAGAGCGATGCCGTCGAGCGGTCCGACTCCTAAATCTCGGCTCCGCTTATTTGCGTCGCCTCGCTCAGGCCGGGAGCTTTTTCGATCGCACAACCGGGTGCGGGAGCAGAACTCCAGCTGCTAGCCGTTCGTCTAAGTACCGGCGGACCTCGGCGAAATTGCGCTTCCCCATCAGCTCGGTGAGCTCTGGCGCGAGGCTGACGTAGACCGGCTCTGGCCCCTCGAATGCCTCTGGCGCTTCGCTGCACCACCAGTGGAAGTCCTCGCCTGCCTCGCCCCAGTGTCGCCGGTCCCACTGCGTGATCGTCGAGGTGACGTGACCGAGTTCGTCCACGAGGTCCTCGCGTCGCACCGGAACTTGCCAGCAGACCTCGGGTTGCAGCTTGAGGTGCGGAACGCCCTGGCGCCGAGCGGCGATGTGGAAGGCACAGCCTGGGTCGCCGGCGAAACCAGGTCGATTCAAGAAGATGCAGGCGTCGTGATGGAGGCGGGTCTTGGTCGCACCGTCGACAACCTCGATGAAGCCGTCGCGAAGTCCGTCAGCTCGGAACTGCCACTCCTCGCTTCGGAGCTTTCTCGCCGCGACCGAGACTCGCTCGATGTCTGCTTCGTCGCTGAAGTGAGCGCCGTAGCTGCAACATCCCTGGACGAGGTCGGAGGCATCCTCTTCGAGGATCCCCTTACAGCCCTTTCCGAATATGCAGTTCCACCTGCTGGTGAGAAACGTGACGTCGACGAGCCAGGTGCGCTCTTCCTTGGCGTCTTCGAAACTGACCCACTCGTGTGCGTTGTCGGTAGCGGCCACCGACTCAGGGTAGCTGAGCCTTAGGCCCGAACTTGGGTGCCGCTTCGATGCCGTAAGGGGCGAGCGCTGCCAGCAGCGAGGTGGCACTTCGGTGAACCCCCTCTCGTCGAAGCTCGATGGTCAGGTGACACCCAGAGTAGAGCTCGTCGCGCGAGACGAAGAGCTCGTGGATCTCCTCGGTCGTCGAGGTTTCAAGGAGAGGCCTGCCGCGTCGCAGCTTCGGGATGAGTGGCGCGAGGGCCTCCCAGGGGAGTCGGATATGGACGAGCAGCGCCCGATCGCGAAGCGTCGCGAGTGTGGCTGCGTTTCCGAGCGCGCCTCCTCCGAGTGCGATCACGCGCGGAGGTACGGCGGCCACGAGCTCTTCGATGACGTCGGCCTCGATCTGGCGGAAACGCTTCTCGCCGCCGGCGCGAAACATTGCCGCGATACTCATTCCGAGGCGTTCGACCACGACGTTGTCGCTGTCGACGAAGGGCCGGTCGATCATCCCGGCGAGGGACCGACCGATTGACGACTTGCCAACGCCCATGAAGCCCGCAAGCGCTATCGGTCGTCGTGACCAATTCGCTTGAGTGGGGTCGATCTCAGCGGTCACCGCTTCGATAGACCTCGGCGGGTGCCGAACGTGATCGCGACGGGTTCGACGCTCGGCAGCTGAGCCGCTTCTAGCCGGGAGAACTGCTCTTTGGTCGGCTCCGCGCAGCAGAACCAAGACTCCGAGAGTCTTGGTCGACTCGGGCCACTGCCTCGACCGGTGCTCTTCGCGTCCGGGAGCCCAGGATCAGTGACGCCAAGGGCGTCGAAGACCGTGGCGCGGATTTGGCTGTAGGCGAGATCGGTCGGCAGGCCAAGCGTGGTCGCGTGTTCGACCAGTTCGGTGAGCGTCGAGCACAACTCGTCGAGGACCGGGTCGGCGTGTTGCCACGTAAAGCCGAGCTCGTCGGCGTCGTAGGCGATCAGCGCAGCCTTTAGTGCGGGGTCTGGATCCTCGACGAGGACGGAGTCGGGCGGGAGCAACAAGCGGATCGCGTACTGCACCGGGTCGATGTTCCAGACGAGGTCGTAGGCGGCGACGAAGTCCATCAGCTCGATGAGGTCACCCTTCGTGGTCCAGGGAGAGAATGGCAACAGCGACGGACGCGGCTCGACGCCCGCGTCGCGAAGCGCCTCAACGGCAAGGCCGAGGTCGGCCCCGGAGTGGCCCTTGTCGAGACGCTCGAGGACCGTCTCACTTGTTGACTCGAACGCCGAGATCACAAAGGTCAGTCCGGCATCGGCGAATTCCGGCAGCAGCTCTCGGTAGCGCAACAGGTGGCTGACCTTCGCCGTCATGTCGAAGCTGAGGCCCGGATGCTCACTCGCGATCGCGGCCGCGACGCGCCTCGCGTGCTGAGGTCGGTTCAAGAAGTCTGGATCGGCGAAGTGGATGTGGCCCGCGCCGAGGTCGACCAGCTGACCGACGTCGCCCAAGATGAGATCGAGATCCACTGCGTAGGAGCGTCCGTGATAGACGAGCGGCACGGGGCAGTGCCGGCAGCGGTGCGAGCAGCCGGTCGTTGCCTCGACGGCTCCGACGAGTACCTCCACACCGTCTTGTTCGAGGTGCGCGTAGCGGTCGAGTGGGGGGAGCAGGTCGCGCCGAGGCAGCAGGCCCTCCTGGGTCGTTGCAAGGAGTAGGCGCTTGCCGAGCTGGCTCGCCCACGTGAGGAGCTCACTTGGATCGACACCGGTCGAGGCGAGGTCGCCTGGACGAAGCATTCCGAGCCGCTGCGCGACCGGTGCGTAGAGCCCGAGTAGCGCGATCGGCGTCTGCGGGTTCTCGAGCCGCACCCGATCGATCGCCGCGAGTGCGAGTCGGAGTGCGGTGTGCATCGGCACGGAGCAGACAACGCCGTCGACCGAGCCCGAACCACGTGCCGGCCAGCCGTCGATAGCGAGGTCGGTCGCAGTGACGTCGTGACCTACCGCGCCGAGCAGTGCTGCGGGCACCGCGATACCAAGCGGTTGCTCACCGAGCTCGTAGGTGGACAGCAGGAGAAGCCGGGCCACCCCTATGCCACCTCGGCTCGCAGATGGTCGAGCTCTGCCGCGGAGGCTTCGATAACGATCTCGAGCTCGGCGTGGGCCGCTCGGAGCGAATGCTCGACATCTGCCGGCGTTCGTCCACGAGCGAAGAGGAAGCCGAGATAACGATTGCCTTCGGGGAGTGCCCGGATCTCTTTGCCGGGTGCGATCGAGATCTCGAGCGCGGTGACGCCGGGTGTGGCGAGCGCGCGGTCGCGACCGCGAATCTCGACGAGTCGACCCGATCCAGGTATCGGCAGCATCATCACACCGCTCGCGCCGATCGTCTGGTGGGGGGACTCCGAGCTTCGCCCGAGCGCATGCTCGAGCACGATCGCCTCGAGGCTTCGACCTCTAGAGAATGAGAGTGTCTGCGCGCAGCGGCCACCGATGGTCCGCGCGGCCACCTCGATCAAGACCGGCGACACGCCGGTCGGCGTCGACGGATCAAGAGAGAGGCGGACCTCGCCGTGGACTGGTCCGTCCACGAGCCCGATTGCGAGACAGGCCTGCTCGATCAGTCGGGCCGAGTCCTTAAGTACGCGTGGATCGACGCGCGAGGGCGTGACGTAGATGGTCTCCTCGAAGAACGGCCCATCGAGCGGGTCGGGCTTGTCGAAGTTCGCAAGCACGCGAAGTCGGCCCTTCGTGAGGATTGCCTCGATCGCGATCTCGTCGCCAGGGATGAAGCTCTCGATGAGCAAGACAGCGCCACTGTCGCCATCTGCTTGCAGCATTGCATCGATTCTCGTTCCTGCTGCTCGTGCCTCTTCGTCGTTGTTGGCGCGGATGACGCCTCTGCTGGCGGCCTGATTGGACGGCTTGATGACGACTGGGTAGCCGATTCGTTGAGCGGCGGCGGCGACATCTGCCGCGATAGAGGGGGCGTTTCGATCGAGCACTTCGAAACGCGGCTGTTGGACCTCGCTGTTGTCAAGGAGGCTCCGGAGGTCGCTTTTGTTCCGCGTCGCGGCAATCGCCGCAGGTGGGTTGGCCGCAAGGCCGAGGCGCTCGCTCGCGAGGGCCGCGGTGAGGAGACCTTGATCGTCGACGCCGACGACGGCGTCGAGCGGCATGCTGCGGTCGAGATCGACGATTGCTTCAGCCGCGGCGAGCGGATCGTCGAGATCCAACTCGATGTAGCGCTCACCCATGATCGGGGCGAGCGCAGACGGGGCATTGGACCCCGCGACCACGGTCACACCAAGCTCGGCTGCTGCTTGAAGGAACTCCGGCGCACGGTACGTGGCGCTCGGGAGGATCAGCAGAACGGTCGGCACGCCCTCCATCATGACGCCGCAAGGGGCCAATCCGAGCACTTCGCGCGATAATCGACCCCGAATGCCCCGTAACATGAAGCCATGAGCGTCTTCCAAGCTGAACAGCTCCGCACCGGGCCGGTACTCGAGGTGACGCCGGATGCAGAGGAACTTCTCGTAGAGGCACGCGCGGCAGAGTCCGAGCCCGATCGACTAGCCCTCTTCCTCGAGGTGAACGGCGAGAAAGACGGCGTCTACACCTATGACATGTGGTTCGAGGCCCTAGCCGATGCCAGTCCTCGCGACGCCAGGATCGAGCTTCGGACGCTCTCGGTGATCGTCGCCGCACAAAGCATCGAGTTCGTACATGGCGCGACCCTCGATGTTGGTGACGACGGTCTCGTGATGATCAATCCCAACACGCCTGCACCGCCGCCCGGCTACCGGCAGGCTCCAACGAGCGACCTCTCGAGCCCGATCGAACTGGCGGTACTAGAGATCCTCGAATCCCAGATCAATCCGCAGATCGCGGCACACGGTGGCCGAGCTGATCTCGTGGCGGTCGAAGCGGGCACGGCGTTCCTCCGACTCTCTGGTGGCTGTCAGGGCTGTGGCATGGCGGCAGTGACGCTCAGTCAGGGCATCTCGGTGGCGATCCAGGACGCGATTCCTGAGATCACCGAGATTGTGGATGTGACCGCACATGAGGATGGTTCGAACCCGTATTTCGAAGCGGCCAAGAAGTAGCGACATCGTCGCTCGCGCCGCGTAGCTTCGACTCTCTGGATCGAAAGGCAATCATGGGCCCCGCGCTTCGTGAGCACGTCCTGCTACTAGGTGCGATGGGTAGCGGCAAGACAACCGTCGGTGGCCTGCTCGCCACGCGGCTCGGTCGACCCTTCATCGACAGTGACTTCGAGCTGCAAAAGCAGGGGCTTAGTGCCAAGTCGCTGCTTGTCGCGTCGGGACGTGACGCACTGCACGCCGTCGAGGCCGACCTCGTCCAACAGGCGCTCGCTACGCCGTTGCCTGCGGTGATCGCCGCGGCAGCAAGCGTCGTCGACGACGATGCAACTAAAAAGGTGATCAGCGAAGGTGCGACGACCGTCTACCTCCGTGCGAGCACGACGACGCTTGTAAGCCGCATCGCTGATGACCCGGTTCGGCCGATCGTCGGCGAGGTGGATGAGGAGCTCGCAGAGCTGCACGATCCCCGGCGAGCGCGTTATGAAGAGCTCGCTGACTTCGTCGTCGATGTTGACGGCTACTCCCCCGAGGCCATCGTCGAACGCATTGTCGCGGCGCTGACCAGAGAGGTGACGGTGCCGCTCGGTTCGCGAAGCTACCCGGTGCTCATCGGACCAGGCGTCCTCGGACGACTCCGAGAGGTGATCCCCGCCACGGCGAAACGAGCGGCGATCGTCACGCAGGAACAGATCGGGATCACCGTTGATCCGGGCATCGAATCCGCGACGTTTTACATCGGCGACGGCGAATCGGCGAAGTCCATCGCCACGGTCGAGCGCCTCTGCCGCGAATTCGCGACCTTCGGCCTAACGCGCGCCGACGTGATCGTGGCCGTCGGCGGCGGCGTGGTGACCGATGCAGCGGGCTTCGCGGCGGCCTGTTATCACCGGGGCATGGCGTACGTGAACGTTTCAACGACGCTCCTCGGCCAGATCGACGCCGCGGTCGGGGGCAAGACCGCGGTCAACATCCCCGAGGGCAAGAATCTGATCGGGGCGTTCTGGCAACCCGCGGCGGTGATCTGTGACACCGACACTTTGACGACGCTGCCGGATCGCGAGTGGCGCTCAGGTCTTGGCGAAATGGCGAAGTACGCGTTTTTGGGCGTGGACAATCTCGCGTCGATGTCGATCACTGACGCCGTCGAAGCCTGTGTCCAGCTAAAGGCCGAGGTGGTTTCCGAGGACGAGCGCGAAGGCGCTCGTCGGATGCTGCTGAACTACGGACACACGCTCGCGCACGCGCTCGAGGCGGCGGGCTTTGCAGATGGACCCGGTCGAGACGGCATCGACCTGCGCCACGGCGAGGCGGTCTCCATTGGCATCGCCTTCGCCGCGCGCCTAGCCGAAGGGCTCGGCAGGATCGACGCAGCCCAGGTTCGCCGACATCTTGCGGTTCTCGGCGCCTACGGGTTGCCGACCGAGATACCTGCGGGCATCGACGTCGAGGAGGTGCTCGTCCGAATGGCACGGGACAAGAAGGCTACGAACAGCCTCACCTTCATTCTCGACTCGCGCGCCGGATGTGAGATCGTCCCTGATGTGAGCGCCGATTCGATACGTGCGGCCTTCGCACTATCTGGTCCTGGGTCGTCGACCTCTGGCGAGGGCGGTGTGCGCTGATGGCGCCGATCGTGTTGCTGCTGTCTGGTCCGAACCTGGGTTTGCTTGGTGAGCGACAGCCGGAGGTCTACGGGACCGCAACACTTGCCGATCACGTCGCGCGCGCGACCGCGACGGCGTCAGGGGTTGGGCTCGAGCTCGAACACTTCCAGTCCGACGCCGAGGTCGATCTGGTGACCGCGGTCCATCGTGCGAGGGGACGAGTTGCGGCGATCATCGTCAACGCCGGAGCGGTGACCCACTACGGATGGTCGCTCCACGATGCGATCGCTAGCTTCGAAGGCCCCGTCGTCGAACTGCACCTCTCCAATCCCGATGCTCGAGAGCCCTTCCGTCATACGTCCGTCCTTTCGCCGGTTGTCTCTGGAGCCATCGTTGGATTCGGGGCGCTCGGCTATGAGTTAGCGGTGAATGCAGTCGCGTCGATGTTGCAGTCGGGCGCGTAGTGGACTCGGCAATGAGTGCAGCTCCTGATCTGAGCGCGCTCCCACCGCTTGATGTAGCCGGCAGGGTTGCCAAGGTCGTCTCCAAACTCGAATCCGCCGGCTGCGACGCGCTCATCGTCACCAAGCTCGAGAACATCCGTTACTTGACGGGATTTACAGGATCTGCCGCGCTCCTCGTCGTGACCCCGTCAGCCACGCTGCTCACCACCGATGGCCGTTATCGCGATCAATCTGCCGATCAGCTCGAAGCGGCGGGCGTCGCCGCCGAGATAGTCATCGGAGCAGGCGGCGTGCAGCTCGACGCGATCAAACTGCTGTGTCGAACCTCGAGCGCGGTTGGCCTCGAGGCGAACAACGTCACGTGGTCGTCGGTGAAGCGATTCACCGACGCGCTCGGCGACAAGCTCGTCGCGACAACCGGGATCGTCGAGCGCCTCCGAATCGTCAAGGACCCAGGCGAGCAGGCGCGGATCGCGGCCGCTTGCGCTGTCGCGGACGAGGCGCTCTCGAGCGTAAAGAATCGACTGATCGAGGGTCCGACGGAGACGGAGTTCGCTGCAGAGCTCGAGTACGCGATGCGCCAGCGCGGTGGCCAAGGCCCCGCGTTCGAGACGATCGTCGCGTCGGGTCCGAACTCAGCGATGCCGCATGCTCGACCGACCGATCGCGTGATCCGACGTGGTGATCTCGTGGTGGTCGACTTCGGGTCGACAGTCGACGGCTACCGGTCGGACATGACGAGGACCTTCTCGATCGGTGAGCCGAGCGAGGAAGATGCCCATTTGGTGAGTGCTGTAGCGGTCGCACAGCGACTCGGTGTCGCTGCGGTGGTGCCCGGAGCGTCCGGGGCAGCGGTCGACGGAGCCGCCCGCGAGTCGCTCACCGAGGCCGGGTATGGCGAGCTTTTCTTGCACTCGACGGGGCATGGCGTCGGACTCGACATCCATGAGGCCCCGTCGGTCGCAGCGAGCGCCACTGATATCCTCGCATCCGGCACCGTCGTGACCGTCGAGCCCGGCGCATATGTCGCCGGACGAGCGGGAGTGCGAATCGAGGACACGCTCCTCGTGACCGATTCCGGCTGCCGACCCCTGACCATGTCGACCAAGGACTACATCCTCTGATGGCGTTATCTACGAATGATCTAAAGAATGGCATGGCGATCGACCTGCCCGACGGTCTCTTCTCGGTAGTCGAGTTCCAGCACTTCAAGCCTGGGAAGGGCGGCGCATTCGTGCGGACCAAGCTCCGCAACATGCGAAACAAGGCAGTCGTCGAACGGACTTTCCGTTCTGACGAAAAGGTCGAGCAGGCCATGATCGACAAGCGAGAGATGCAGTTTCTCTACCGCGACGGATCGCAGTTCGTCTTCATGGACAACGTCTCGTTCGATCAACTCACGCTCGATCAGCCCACCCTCGGCGGCGCCGAGGCGTACCTGAAAGAGGGTGACTCGGCGGTGATGCAGATGTACGGCGACGAAGTCGTCGACGTGGATCTTCCAGCCGCGGTCGAGCTCGTCGTCACGGACACCGAGCCGGGCGTCCAAGGCGACCGAGTCTCTGGGGCGCGCAAGGCCGCGACGCTCGAAACCGGTCACGTGGTGCAGGTGCCGCTCTTTGTAAATCCAGGGGATCGCATCAAAGTGGACACGCGATCCGGCGAGTACCTGACGAGGGCGTGACTTCTGTTGGCCGACCCGGCGCGGCGCTCGCGCCAGGGGCACGGCGGCGCTCGCGAGAACGTGCGCTCGAGCTGCTCTATGAGGCCGAGTCGAAGGGTGTGACTCCCGACTTGCTGCTCGTCGAGCTGCAGGTCCAGCCCGAGCAGTACGCGACCGAGCTGATCCGCGGCGTCGTCGAGCTCGCAGGCGAGATTGACGATCTGATTGTGCGTCACTCCAAAGAGTGGGCGCTCGACCGCATGCCGGTAGTCGATCGACAGCTGTTGCGCCTGGCGACCTTTGAGCTGTTGGCCAGGGCCGACGTCCCGACTGCAGTCGTGCTCGATGAGGCTGTCGAGCTTGCGAAGTCGTACTCCACGGAGAACTCCGGTCGTTTCGTGAATGGCGTTCTGGCCGCGATCGCGGCGAACGTTCGTCCGGCGCCGGGTCGGGCCGAATGAGCACCGAGGAACCCTCGGCGTACGAGGCGGCAGGTGTGGACTACCAGACGCTCGATGCGGCGAAACGTGCGGCGATCACCGCTGCCGCAGGGACAAGCGATTACTCGTTTCTCCACGGCGGCTCGTTAGACGAGCGATCTCGGGGCGAGTCCGCTGCGGTGGTCAACATCGGACCGCTCCGGCTTGGATTCGTGCTCGAGTGTCTCGGCACGAAGTCGATGCTGGCGAGTGCCTACCTCGACGCGACCGGTGTCGATCGTTTCGATGCGATCGGGTACGACACGGTGGCCGCAGTTGTCAACGACTGCGTATGCGTCGGTGCGCTGCCGGTTGTGGTCAACGCGTACTTCGCCACGGGAGCAGCTTCGTTCTACGCCGGCACTCGCCATACCTCGCTCATCGCCGGCTGGGTTCGCGGCTGTGGAGATGCAGACGCGACCTGGGGCGGGGGAGAGTCTCCGACGCTCTCGGGTCTAATAGCGCCAAACGAGATCGATCTCGCCGGAGCGGCCATCGGCAGGATCCCCGACGCTACAGAGCCCATCCTCGGGGAGGCGCTTCGACCAGGCGACGAGATCGTGCTCATCGCATCGTCGGGCCTGCATGCCAACGGCGCCTCGCTCGTGCGACTCGTGGCGGGCAACCTCCCTGGCGGCCTGACCGGGGCACTTCCCTCTGGCCGGCAGCTCGGCGACGCGGCGTTGGATCCATCGGTCATCTACGTCCGCCTGGTCGCTGCGATGCTCAAGGCTCACCTGCCCGTGCACTATCTCAGTCACGTGACCGGTCATGGTCTGCGAAAGCTGATGCGCCCGAACAGGGAATTTCGCTATGTCATCGAGACCCTGCCCGACGTACCCGAAGTGCTCGCCTTCGTCGCAGATCGAGGTGGTCTCGGGCCGAAGGAGGCCTACGCCACGCTCAACATGGGTGTGGGATTCGCGTGTTATGTGGGGAAGGGCTCAGGGGCCGACGTAGTCACTCTGGCCG
The DNA here is from genome assembly GCA_036510575.1 of Acidimicrobiales bacterium. Classification (GTDB taxonomy): domain Bacteria; phylum Actinomycetota; class Acidimicrobiia; order Acidimicrobiales; family Bog-793; genus DATCDR01. The sequence goes on from DATCDR010000119.1 coordinate 44,630, forward strand.
AGGCCCTCGGGCACCGGGCGTTGGTCGCAGGGGTAGTTGAAGACGGTGACAAGTCGGTCGTGCTGGATCCGATCGCTGTCACCTACGAGGGGGACGAGCTCGAGCTGCGCTAGAGCCGGTTGCGAGCGGTATCGCGATAGGACGCGACGAACTCGGGTCGCCGCGGCGAGCGCTGAATTGACGACTGAGCTCGTGTCAAGGCTCAATCTCATGAAGGTTTAGAGAACTTCGCGATACGTGTCGCCCGGACTCTTGACAGTGCCACCTCCTGCTGCGACGCTTCGGGCAGCGATCACTTGTCGCTTCAAAATGGGCTCGTGGGCGGGGCGATTTCGTCTTGAGCGCACTTGCGATGGGTGAACTCAGGCAACCGGACTAGAGATCTGAGGAGAGTGTTCATGGTTGCCCGCGCCGTTGAATCTGGGGCGCCGTCGGTTAACTCGACCTCGTCGGTGCGGTTTTATACCCCTTCGGCGGCTCAAGCAGTCGGGGATCGGGCGAGAGCTCGGACGCGACGCGCTACTTGCGTTCAGTAAAGAGAAGAACGTCCTTATCTCGATGGAGGAGTGATGGGCCGACTCGACGGAGAGGTTGCAGTGATCACCGGTGCGGCGAGTGGCATCGGGCGGGCGAGTGCACTGCGCTTCGCGGCCGAGGCGGCGAATTTTGTCGTAGCTGACCTCTCCGAGGAGCACGGTGCACCGCTCGCGACAGAGATCAACCGGACGTTTGTACAGGTCGGCGTCGCCGACGGGGGAAGCGTGACTCCGATGTACGCGGCTGCGTCGGTTGCCTATGGCGGCATCTCCGATGCGTATGTGACGCCGCTGTAGATGGCCGCGCCGATCATTGGGGTGACCTCCTACGACCCGGTGGTGTCCTGGGGCGCCTGGAACGCCCCGGCGACGCTCGTGCCGCAGAACTACATCGACGCGGTGATCGCCGGAGGCGGCATCCCAATCGCATTACCAGCGGTCGAGGACGCCGAGGCCGTGGTTGAACGCGTGGACGCGCTCATCTTGATCGGCGGTCCCGACGTCGATCCGAGACGCTACGGTGCGGCGCCACATGAGATGACCAGACCTGCGAGCCAGCGCCGGGATGCGTTCGAGTTCGCCGTGTTAAAAGCCGCTGAGCGCCGGGGGATTCCGGTGCTTGCGATCTGTCGGGGCGTGCAGGTCCTCAACGTGTCGCGAGGTGGGACGCTCCATCAGCATCTGCCCGACGTGGTCGGGAGTGATCGCCACGCTGGTGCGCCGGGTCACTTCGCAGCCGTTCAGATCGACGTGGTCTCATCCTCTCGTCTGGCCGGCATCCTCGGAGACCAGTCCGTTGCAGTCGAGTGCTCGCATCACCAAGGGATCGACCGGCTGGGAGCAGGCCTGACCGTCTCGGCGACCTCAGCAGACGGCGTCATTGAAGGTGTCGAGGATCTCTCGATGCCCTTCATGGTGGGCGTGCAGTCCCACCCCGAAGCTGGCGTGGATCATCGGCTGTTCCATGCGCTCGTCAAAGCCTGCTGAGTCGGCCTGCCGAGCGCAGAACGCGGGAGCGGCGATGGTAAAGGCCGGTTCGCCGAACGTCCTCCGTTCGGGCTGGAAGTTGGGGGAGACGACGCGTTCACTCCGTTCGAAGCATCAGTGCCGTCGACGTCCGAGCGGCAATACGCCCTGGGACGAAAGCAACCAGGTTGGCGAGCACCAGCGCCCCGACGACGATTAGTGCGATCGCTAACACCGGAACACTCGGCGCGGGCACAGCACTGATTTCGTGGGCGAACAGGTCCCAAAGCGATCGCCCGACAACTATTCCGAGCGGGACACCAAAGAGAATCCCAACAACAGCAGCGACGCTCGACTGCCAGGCGACGACGGCCGCCAGCTGACGCTGCGTGAACCCGAGTGTTTTCAACATCGCGAGATCGCGGCGCTGACGCCGGACGGAAGCGAGCAGAGTTAAGCCGAGGGCGACTACGGCTCCAACAGCCAGCCCGGCGCCGAGGATCACCGGAGTCGACCCCATCGAGCGGTAGTTCACGATGTCGGCGGGGCGCTGGACGGACAACACCGACATCGGCGCCGCATTTGAATCAGCGTCGAGGGCCGTGTCGATTCGCCGAAGTGAAGCCAGAGAAGCCGCCGGGTTGGCGCCGGTCCGGAGCCGGACGAAAATGGCGGCTGGTCCGGGTGGCCCGGTCGTGGGGTTGCGGACATCGGCGGGAATGAGGAGGTCGGAGACCAACGCCCCTGTTCCCATTGAGAGGTGAAGACCTAATCCGGGACCGACAGCTGGCATTGTGGCCGTCCCGACGATTCGAAGGACGGTGCGTTTGGTGATCGTTCCGTAGCTCGCTTCCACCGTGTCGCCCACTCGTTTGTGCAGTTCGGCAAGGGTCGTTGTGCCAAGAACGATCTGGTTCGGAGCTTCGAGAGCGTGTCCCGAAAGCAGAGGCGGCCCAACTGACGCGTCCGGGTTCTCGCCGATGATCGGGATGGTGAGACCGTCGACCCGCAACGAGTCGAAGTAGACCCCCGTCCACGCGGCGACGTCCGGAGTGTGGTCGAGGAGCTGCGCAGCCTGGTGCTCTGAGATATAGCCACCACCCTCGGGCGTGTTCAGCTCGTAGTTCCAGTTCCAGCCATAGAGCGCTGGATGTGAGATGAGGTTGTTCAAGCTGGCCCCGAACGTGACCGTGGCGATGACGACGATGAGCGCCATCGCAGCGCCCACGATCGCCGAGCGCACAGGAGCCGCATTCCTCGCGCGAACCGAACTCAGGGCGAACTTGACCCCGATGAGCGCAGGGGTTGACAGTCCGAGGGCGGCGCCGACCCGATGCACCCGAGCATTCCGCTCAGTACCCCCGTGGCTCGACGAGAGCCGGTTCGGCGTCTGTCGGTACGCCAAGAGACAGGCGACCGAGGCGAGCACTACTACGAGTGCCAGAACTCCGAATCCGAGCACCGTCCAATCCAAGAAGACCCCAGGGCTTGGATACACCGCCCGCACGGGGCCTATTGGGGAAAGCGGTGAGAGACTCACCGCGAGGGCGGCCGCCAAGACTGCGCCGACGACGATCGCGCCAAGAATGCCAACCAAACCGTCGCTGATTGTCATCGCGGGATCGGCACCGAGAGCTCGCAACGTAGCCAGATCGTCGTCGTCACGACGCAGTTGACGGCCGATGACCTGGCTGGCGATAACGAGTGCTGCGAGGGTTGCGATCCCTCCGAACACACCAAGGGCGAAGGCCTCGGGTTGGATTGCTTGTTGTGCCTCAGATTCGAGGTCCGCGGTGTCGGTGACGTAGAAGCCGGAACCTGCCGGCAGAAGATGCTCGATCTCACTCTCGACCGTGGTGACGTTGCCGTGATTCGGTTGAATCTGAATTCCAAATTGCGTAAGTCCGTCACCGCAACACCCCGCGAGGCGCGAAGTAAGGGCAGGGGTGAAGACCACGAGCGCCGATATCGAGCGCGACGCGTCATCTTGGACGACCGCGCTGTTCAATACGACGATCCCGACCACCGTGACGTCGATCCGAACGTGGGGCTGGACCGCGGCGGTCCCGAACCCGGGTCGCCCAGTCTGGGCATTGGTGTAAAAGCCCACCGAGATCCTCTGGCCCACGTGTAGTCCGAGCGGGCGAGCGGCGGCCTCGGTAACGACGATCTGGTCGGCGAGGCTTGGATCGGCCATGCGACCATCGACGACGGTTACGCGGTCCTGGTTGAACAACAAGCCGTTGACGCTTCCGATCGGCGCGATCGAGCTGCCGAAGCCGCTCGGCGCGATCGGAGCTCCATTCGAGCCCAATTCGGCCGCATTCAGCACGGTCAGGCTCTCGACTCGCTTCACGCCTGGCAGTCGGGCGATGAGGGGCACTGGCAGCGGACCTGTGAAGACGGTCATCGCAGAAGAGTTGGTACTAGCGAGGAACGTCGGGAACGATGACTGCGTTCGTCGGGCGCCGGCAACCGATGCCATTGCGAGCCCACCTACGAGTCCGATCAGCACCGCCACACTCAGGTACCCGCCCCATCGATGGTGGAACGTGACCCGGAACCGATACCAGGCAACTCGGAGGACCTGGCTCAACTGACGAAGCACCTCCGAGAGCATTGACAGATTGGTACATGTCGATTGTCGTCGCTTAAACGAGGGCAGCAGAGGTGGGTGACCGCACCCGCTTACCTCGTGGCAGCACCCCTGAACAGGGTGCAGAGGACGGGCGAAAGGCCGGATTCCCGCGTCGTCGCGTAAGGTGGAGGTGCAAAAGCGAGCCGGTGCGACTCGTACTCGGCGGAGGATCTCGCCGTCAGGAGTTGAGCACTTGCTCCAAGGTGCCGGCCTGCCACTTCAGTTCCTCGGCTTCGGCTGTGGGACCGTTCAGGTCCTTGATAACCATTCGCGCGTGGCGGGCTGCCTCGCGCGCGCTTACCCAAGCGGGGTCGTATTCGATATTTGGGCCGCCGCCGAACATGACTGAACCGAACGGCGAGGGCACAATGGTTGGGACCGAGAGCAGGGTTGCCCGGTCCTCGACCTCATGCTCGAGTCGTTCCTCGTAAGCGTCTTCGGCCTGCATGTACAGGTGCGGATAGACGTGGTGCCGCAGCGCCTCGATAGCTGCAAGCACGGCGTCGGTGATCGGCGCGAGTTTCTCGTACGCAGGGTCGTCGAGTGCATCGACATCCTTTTGGTCGTCCTCGGCAAGGGCTTCGAGCGACTGCCCGGCGATTTCTCTGCGCGCGTGTTTCAGTCGTCTGAGCGCTCTGACGCGTGCGAGGTAGTCGAGCCGCGGCACGGCGTCAGATGAGACCCCGTCGAGAACGTTTTGGGCATCATCGAGAGTTGTTGTCAGCGACGTGCCATCTGGAAGCGCGACATCTCCGACCTCGCTCAGGAGATGTCGTGCACAGCCAAGCGCGAAGCTCGTAGCCGATGTCGCATTCCACGACGTCTCCGACACGAGCCGGGCGGTGGTGACTTCGAGTGTGCCTATGGCGGACAGCGGCTTTTTCTCGTCGGAGGTGGCGCGAAAAATCCTCTCGTCGAGATCCTCGAGCAGCGCGTCGGCGCGGCGAAGCAGGAGCGTCGCGCCGGGCGTGATGTCCGTCGCGACGCCATCTCGCGGAAGTGCCCACTCGATCCGACCCAAAGCGGCGTGTTCGGTCCCTGCCGCATCAGTGGCTACGTAGAGTTCGTCGCTCATCGGTCCTCCGTGGCGCCGCTCGTTGTCGGGCGGCTCGTGCCAGCATCGATTGTTCGAGCCGGCGTTGATCGCTGGTCATCGTAGGGCACGACTGCTCGGGTTATAGCTGTCGGGCAACCAGCTAGACCATCGCGACGCGCAGTAACCGAGTCAGGTGGCACGGTGTATTTGACGGGTTTGGAGCGTATTCCCGAGGGTTCGCGGAGCCTGGTTTTGCTATGCTTGGGGCGGACGTGAAATGGGTTCCGTGAGGCCCATACGGACGGAAGGACCCAAATTGGGCGAACGCGATCTTGAGCTGGCGCGACCTGCGGGTCGCGCCTTTGTTGCGAAATCGACCGTGATGTCGGCTGACGACGTCCGACGAGCGCTTCGTCGAATCGCCCATGAGATCGTGGAGCGCAACCACGGCACCGACGACCTTGTGGTGATCGGTCTGGCAGCGGGTGGCACCCCACTCGCTGCAGATATCGCCAAGCTGCTCGTCGAGATAGACGGTCGCGAAGTTCCGCTCGGAAGTCTCGACGTCTCGTTCTACCGCGACGACATCGGCACTAGGTCGGTGCTGCCGAACAGCGTCACCAAGGTGCCAGTGGACCTGACCGGAAAGGTAGTCGTCCTCGTCGACGACGTGCTCTTCACCGGGCGAACAGTTCGCGCCGCGCTCGATGCGTTGGCCGATCACGGCAGGGCACGAGCCGTGCAGCTCGCAGTGATGATCGATCGCGGCCACCGCGAGTTGCCCATTCGTCCAGATTTCGTAGGAAAGAACTTGCCAACAAGGCGCGACGAGCTCGTCATGGTCACCTCCGACGGCGTCTCGCTCGGTGGCTACGCGGAGGAGGCCTCATGACCGAGGGACTGCTCACCATCGAGGATCTCGGGGCTCAGGGCATCCAGCGGGTGCTCGAGCTCGCGGAGGCCTGCGAGGAGATCTCGGAACGGCCGATTCCGAAGGTGCCGACCCTTCGCGGGAAGACCGTCGCGACGCTGTTTTTCGAGAACTCGACGCGGACTCGCCTCTCATTCGAGACCGCCGCGAAGCGCCTGTCCGCAGACACGATGACCTTCACGGCTGCGACCTCCTCGGTGACCAAGGGCGAGTCGCTCAGGGACACCGTCGAGACGATCGATGCGATGGGCGTGGACGCGATGGTGATCCGGCATCCCTCCTCGGGTGCTCCGGCACTTGTTGCAAAGTGGGTCGATGCCGCCGTGATCAACGCCGGCGACGGCCAGCACGAGCACCCGACCCAGGCGCTCCTTGACTGCTACACGATCCGGCGCGCGCTCGGACTGGCGACGGGAAGTGACTTTGCCGGGTTGCGGGTGACCATCGTCGGCGACGTGCGCCACTCCCGGGTCGCCCGATCCAATGTCGCCGCGCTCGCCGCGCTCGGAGCGATCGTGACCCTCGTCGCGCCCCGAACGTTGCTCCCACCATCGCTAGAGGGCTGGCCAGTTGGCGCGACGAGCGATCTCGACGAGGTCCTTCCAGAGACCGATGTCTGCTACCTCCTAAGGCTGCAGGCCGAACGGATGGTCGGACCGCTGATTCCGGATCTCGACGAGTACACGCGGCGGTTCGGGCTCAATCGTGAACGCGTGCGCCGGCTGCCGAAAGAGGCGCTGATCTTGCATCCAGGACCGATGAACCGGGGGGTGGAGATCGACGACGACGTCGCGGACCTGGATCGCTCGGTGATCGTCGACCAGGTCCGAAACGGCGTCGCCGTCCGGATGGCGGTTCTCTACCTCCTTCTCGGCGTGCCCGGCGCACTCGGCTCGGAGCGCGCGTTCGATGAGGCAGCAGTGATGATGGGAGCTGAGCGTGGCTGATTCCGGACGGATCGTGGAGAAAGCGATCATGATCGCCGGTGGGACGGTCATCGATGCAAGCGGCGCCCGGCGGGCAGACGTCGTCATCGAAGCGGGTCAGATCACGGCGGTCGGCACGAACTTGACGCCCCCGAAGGGCGCAAAGGTGCTCGACGCCGAAGGATGCTGGGTTACTCCCGGGCTCGTCGATCTGCATACGCACCTTAGAGAGCCGGGCGGCGAGCGGGCAGAGACCGTATCGTCTGGCGCGCGAGCGGCTGCCCTCGGTGGGTACTCAGCGGTTGTCGCGATGCCGAACACGACGCCGACGATCGACTCCGCGTCGGTGGTGAGAGACGTCCAGCACCTCGCCGAGGGAGCACTCGTCGACGTGGCCGTCGCTGGCGCGATCACAGTCGGGCGCCTCGGCGAGAAGCTTGCAGCAATCGGCGACATGGCCGAGCTCGGCGTGCGCATCTTCACCGACGACGGCACCGGCGTTCAAGACGCACAGCTGATGCGCCGAGCACTCGAGTACGCGAGTGATCTCGGCGTGACGCTCGCTGAGCACTGTGAGGACAAAGCACTGGCCAATGGCGGGCATATGCACGAAGGGGCGTGGTCGGCGCGCCTTGGAATCGCCGGGCAGCCCGCGCTTGCTGAGGAGCAGATGTTGGCGCGCGACCTCGCCCTCGTTCGCCTGACCGGAGCGCCGATGCACTTCTTGCATCTCTCGACGGCGGGTTCGGTGCAGCTCGTCCGGGACGCCAAGCGGGAGGGGCTCCCGATCACTGCTGAGGCGACGCCGCACCACCTTTTGCTCACCGACGCGACAGTCGCCGGCTACGACGCGCGCTTTAAGGTCAACCCACCACTTCGTGGTGACGCTGATGTGCTCGCGGTTCGCGCGGGGGTCGCCGACCTCACGATCGACGCGATCGCGACCGACCATGCTCCGCACCCAGCCGAAGCCAAGTCCGAGCCGTTCGATCTCGCTCCGCCTGGAATGATCGGGCTCGAAACGGCTCTGGCGGTGGCGAACGTGGCACTCGTGCTGACGGGCCTCGTCGAGCCGGCCGCGCTCATCGCCAGCTTCACGAGCCGACCGGCGCGCATCGCAGGTCTCACCGAGGCGGGACACGGTGGTCCGATCGCGGCAGGTGCCGCCGGCAACGTCTGTGTCTTCGACCCGAGCGCTCGCTGGCTCGTCGATCCGTCGCGGATGGCGTCTCGGAGCCAGAACTCGCCCTTTACCGGTGACGAGCTCACGGGCAAGGTGCGCCACAACGTCGTCTTCGGCGAGGTCGTCGTCGAAGAGGGAGTGGCAACGAGATGACCGTGTCGGGATCGAATCGGCCTCGGCCACAGGCGCTGCTCGTGCTCGCTGACGGGACGACGTTTGAAGGAGAAGCGATCGGCCACATGAGCGCATCTTCGGATAGCTCGATTGCCACAGGGGAGCTCGTCTTTAACACCTCGATGTCGGGTTACCAGGAGATACTCACTGATCCGTCATACGCGGGCCAGGTCATCTCCTTCACCTACCCCCACATCGGCAGCTACGGCGTGACGGGACTCGACGACCAGGCAGCTCGTCCACACTGCCGGGGCCTGATCGTGCGGGATCTCGTATCTCGGCCGAGCAACTTTCGCGCAGAGAGCGACCTTGAGAGCTTCCTCATCCGCCACGGGGTTTCCGGCATGACCGGCGTCGATACCCGTCGGCTGACGCGCCACGTGCGCTCAGTAGGTGCGATGCCGTGCGCCTTCGGGACCGCCGATCGAGGTGAGCTGCTCGCCGCCGCGCAACTCGAGCCGGGAACGGCCGGCATGGACCTTGTTGGCGAGGTGACGACGCGCGAGGTGTACCGGCGCGCCGGGGGAGCGCGTCGCGTCGTGGCGTTCGACTACGGCATCAAGCGCACCATTCTCGACCGACTCGCCGAGATCGCCTCCGTCGACGTGGTCCCGGCGTCAACCTCGGCAGCCGCAGTCTTGGAGATGGCGCCAGACGGAGTCTTTTTGTCGAACGGTCCGGGGGATCCGGCGGCCTTGCCACATCTCGCGAAGGAGATCAAAGGCCTCCTCGGCGAAGTACCGGTGTTTGGCATCTGCCTCGGCCACCAGCTCTTGGCCTCGGCGCTCGGGGGCTCGACCTTCAAGCTGCCCTTTGGCCACCACGGCGCTAATCAGCCCGTGCGGCGGCTAGCTACGGGGATCGTCGAGATCACCGCCGAGAACCACGGCTACGCGGTATCGCCGGGCAGTGTCGCGAGCGCAGACGTCACCCACCTCAACTTGAACGACGGCGTGATCGAGGGCATCTCCTGTCGTGACCTGCCGGCATTCTCGGTCCAGTACCACCCAGAGGCAGGTCCCGGGCCACACGACGCGAGGTACCTGTTCGGTCTCTTCGCCGAGCTGATGGACGCCTCGAAGTGAGGCGGGACCCACAGATGAGCTACGCCCGAACGGCCCCGGGTTCGTTCCTTGGAAACGAGGTGAGCAGTGCCGCGGCGTGAGGACATCTCGTCGATCCTCGTCATCGGCTCCGGACCGATCGTCATCGGCCAGGCCTGCGAGTTCGACTACTCCGGCACCCAGGCATGCCGGGTACTCGTCGAAGAGGGCTACCGGGTCATACTCGCCAACTCGAATCCGGCGACGATCATGACGGATCCGGAGCTTGCCCATCAGACCTATATCGAGCCGCTCGATCACGACGTGCTTCGGGCGATCATCGAACGCGAGCGGCCCGACGCGATTCTCCCGACGATGGGTGGGCAGACTGCGCTCAACTTGACGATGGCACTTGACGCTTCAGGGACGCTGAAGGAGTTCGGCGTCAAGCTGATCGGCGCCAGCACCGAAGCGATCCGGACCGCAGAGGATCGCGAGCTCTTCAAGCAGGCGATGACCGAGGTAGGGCTCGAGTGCGCGGTGTCGGGCTTCGCGCACG
>DATCDR010000120.1:0-4540 GCA_036510575.1 Acidimicrobiales bacterium
ACGCCCTTCGCCACACCTACGCGTAGACGCTCGCCGACGAGGGCGTCGCGCCCTCGGTGCTGCGGGACTTGATGGACCACCGCAACATGGACACCACCCTCGCCTACTACCGAGTCGGCACAGCCTCCTCGATTCCGGCTCAAGCCTACGGTCTACGAGCCTCCGCAAGGCTGCCGTCGACGGAATGGGCCCCTTGTCGAGGAGCGACGGAACGACGCCGTTCGCGACGGCCGAGCTATCCAGATACCTCTGAGAGGCATCGCAGCCGAACGCGTCAAGCTGTTGCGGTTGACCATCGCTCTCGGCGGTACAGCGCAATCCAAGGGTGTGGAGGAGCGAGATGACGGAACGGACAATCGCTTCAACGGCGGAGTCCTCGCTCATGCGCTCATCGAAGAGCCGGTCTTGAGTTCAACGACCCAGAAGCGACAGAGATAGACAGCGTGATGGAGTTTGGGCGCTCAGCCTATGACGTCGATGGGCGAGCCGTCCGGCACCGCTCTCAGGAGCTCGAGGTCGTTGTCGTGGAGACGGATGCAGCCGTGCGAGATCCGCGCTCCCGTCGTCCCGATCTCGGCGTCCTCACCCAGGGGCCCATGGATCGCCACCACCGCGTCGCCGGACTCCTCCCAGTCGGTGATCGCGTCAGAGTGCGCCGAGGTCACGATCACGAACGGACCATACGCAGGTGTCGGTGCAGTCGCGAACGAGGCTACGAAGAAGTGACCAGTCGGCGTCGGATCGGTCGTCGTGCCGACACCAGCGGGCGCGTCGAGGACGAGCTTGTCGTTCCGGTAGAGCAGGAGATGACGTGACGCCAAGTCGATGACGATCCGATACGGAGAGTGGTAGAGCCGTAGGTTCGACGCTCTGATCCACGTCGTCGAGCCGTTCGGCCGCGTCGGCAGGCGGATCTCCAGATCACCAGCCAAGGTCGCAATAACCGGCAAGAACAGGGGCGAACCATGCCAAGTCGCTGCGACGGAGGGCGCGGCCGGGCCGCCCGGCCAGGCAAACGCGGGAGTCGTTGCCACGAGTGCAACGACGAGTCCGACCGGCCCGGTCAGCACGGGGGCCCGATACACGAAAGAAGTCGATTTCGGCTCTGCTGCCGACGAGCCTGAACCACGCACCGACTCCGCGGGCGCTCGATGGTTGGAGGCGACCGATCCCAAGCCGACGCCGATGATGACCACGGTCAAACCGGCGAGCAGGCTCCGCGACCTCGTCGATCGAGAAGGCCGCGAATGTTTGTGCCGGTGCCGCCCATGCCTCGGCATCACATCAGGCATGGAAGGTTAGCCCGTCACCCTCACCGTTGTTCCGATCGGGCTCGGTGGCGCGGTAGGCACTGCCGCCTTCTTCGCCGCCGCCTTCTTCGCCGCCGCCTTCTTCGCTGCCGCCTTCTTCGCCGCCGCCCTCTTCGCTGCGGCCCTCTTCGCCGCCGCCCTCTTCGCTGCGGCCTTGTTCACCCCGGCTTTAGCGGTCGGCGCAGAGGTCGTGGGCACTGCGGGTGTGGTCGTCGTAACGGCAACGGATGCCGTGGTGGTCGTTGCCGTCGATGGCGTCGAGCAACTTGGCGCGGTGATCACGTCGGTGTCGAGCGTGACAGCGCCGTTTTCCGCGAGCACCCGTCCACCGACCGTTACGCCAGTCGTGACGGTGATGCTCTGCTGAGCGAAGATGGTTCCGAGAAAGCTTGAACCAGTACCGAGCGTCGCCGAGCTGCCGACCTGCCAGAAGACGTTGCAGGCCTGGGCGCCGTTGGTGAGCACGACCTGACTTGCCGAGGCAGTGGTGAGCGTGGAGCCGGCCTGGAAGATAAAGACGGCGCTCGCGTTTCCTCCACCGTTCAGCGTCAGCGCGCCGGTGAGGCCGACCGAAGAGGCGGAGTTGTAGACACCGGGGGCCAGCGTCAGGCCGCCGAGGTCGGAGGTGATCGGCGAAGTGGGTCCTTGTCCTGCCGCGTTGTTGTAGGCAGTGACGAGGTCGGTCTTGGCCTGCTGAGTAACTGCGTCGCCGCCCTGATTGGTCCCGTTGATCGTCATCGATCCGGTACCACTGATCGAGGTTGTCGGATAGGTGCCGACGTCACCGTTTACGGTGGTGGGCCCGGTGTTCGTGATGCCTGCGCCGGCAAGCACGCCAAAGGTCGAGGTCGCGCCAAGGGGGACCGCGGCGGCCGTTGCATCCGCGCTGCTCACAAAGAGCAGTGATGCCGGTGCCACAAGGGCGACTACCCCAATCGCAATCGCCGGAGCGGAGAGTCGGATTCGTGTCTTGGACCCGCGCGTTACTGACATTTCTCGTCCTTCCTCGATGTAAGACCCGCTCCGCCGAAATGGCGAAACGAGGTATCGAGGAACTCCGTCGCTTTCGACCGGAGGCTGCATCGTCGATGGGTGATCGTCGAGCGTGAAAGCAATAAATGCATCGCGCTCGAGATGACAGGGGGATCGAGTTGGCTCAAGTCACGTGCTCGAAGAACACATACTGTCCGGATGCTCGTCGAGGCTGTTAACGGCACGCCGTGTTGAAAAGTTGAGAGGAATCTCGTCGAATTACACCCAGGACTCGAGGCCGTTTGCTGGCCTCGAGCAACCAGGGCGGAAAATGTCTGCTGCGAACGCGGCGTCAGTCGCCGCTTCTCCGAGTCAACGACGACTCGCTCGTTACGTCTTGCTGGGCAGCTTGAGCAGAACCGTAGCCCGCGCACTCCGCGATCCGACGCCACGAGATGCCAGCAGCGAAGGCTTCGACGGCGGCTTGGCGGCGTTGAGAGCGGGCGACTTGGCGTTCCTTTTCGATTCGAGCGACGTTCACCTGCGATTCCTTCAGCTTCTTCACAACGAGCGCTACCTCGGGATCTTCGTCGCGGGTGTTAGGTGGTCTCGGCATGCCGGTTTGTCCTAGGTGCTCGAGGGTTGTCGGATCAATAGTAGTTGACTCAACCAGTATTGAACGAATAGCGATCACGACCGTTAAACTTTCAACAGACGTTGAGTCAACCACTATTGAGGAGCGAACGTGCACCGAATACGATGCACATCGCTCGCGGTGGCCTTCACTGTCTTTGGGTCGGGGATTTCTCTCCTCACGGTGACGGGAGGGGCGTCGGCCGCGGTGATACGCCAAACAACACCCGTAGGCATCTCCTCGATCACTTCGCAAACCTTGGTGGCTTCCGAGCGCGCCTTGGATCCGACGTCCTCGGGGGTCCTTCCGGTCATCGGTGCGACGAGGAGCATCAACGACGACGACATCCCTAAATGGCTGCGAGACGCGGCGCCCGTGCTCGGCGACTCGCGATCCTACGGAGTCCTGCTCGGGCCAAGTGACCGTTTCCCGGCTCTCGGCAACGATCAAGGAATTGGCGATTGCGCGATCGTGGCGGTCCGAGACGTATTTATCGCTTCCGCTCGTAAGTCCGGGAAGGTCGTTGACCGTGCGACCGTCGCTCAGGCAGTCGCGGCATGGCAGAGGCTCAACGGCGACACATCAAACGGACTGACTGACGCCGAGTTGCTCGACGCGTGGAGCGCGCCGTCTGGCGTTCTTGGCTCGACCATTTCGGGATGGGGGTCGTTGAATGTCAACTGGTTCCAAAGGATCAAGCAGGCCATCGTCTCGACAGGTGGTGTGTACGCGTCCTTGAACGTTCCGGCGAAGATTTCGTGGTCGAAGCTCGTCTGGTCCCGTCCGACGAGTTCCTCCGCGTCGATGACCGATCATGCAGTCGCTCTCGTCGGTTGGGTAACCCAAGGATGGCTAGCCGTGACTTGGGGCGAGGTTGTATTGATTCCCTGGTCCGACTGGCATGCTGAAGCAGTAGGGGCGTATGCGGTTAGCCCGAGTCCAGCCGAATAGTGGACCAGGTCGACTGCTGACCGAGCTCTACTCCTACTTAAGGCAGGCGCTCGACCCATCCGCAGATCTCGACTCCCTATTTGACGAGCTCAGCGTTAGGGTCCCATATAGTAAATGCTCGTTTGCTATATGAGTCGTCTCAAACAGACAGAGCGAACTGCGTCGCTGATACCCGATTTTAGGGTATCTAGAAGGCATCTCCCAATAGATTTCTCTGCGCGTGCATAAGCGAGCATCAGTGCGCTCGGGCAGTTCCGTGGATTCCGGCAGCACGTGCGTGCTGCTCAAGCGTGCGAGATCCCAGCCTCTCAGGCTGGTCGTTACCTCGAGATCTCCTAGCTCTGTGCTCCAGACGATGCATCGGGCGCCGTCGTTTACCGTGACCCTGAGGCGGCCAACGCCGAACTCACGACGGTGGCGCTCGTGCTCGGGACGAGACCGCAGTGGGCAGTTACGCCCTCCGCTGTTGGCCGAGGTGGAACAGCGTCCCGAATTGAGCGTCTATTCGCCGCTCGCTCGTCCGCCGGCGGAGCGAGCCGGCTGCGGAGGAAGACCCGCGTGGCCGGTCTCGAGACAACGAGCTCGGTCGGGTCGTTGCGTGATGATCGCTTATCGTCGCGCTGTGCTCCTCGTGACCGACCTTCGCCACTTCGACGGCGTCGAGCTCGACCCC
>DATCDR010000121.1:0-2633 GCA_036510575.1 Acidimicrobiales bacterium
GCTGGGGCTGATTTCGAATCCGAAGCGCGCATCGTCTGACGCCCTTCTACCCGTCAGGGATGCCTTGCAGGGCTGCGGGGGGGTCTTTGCGTTGCTGACTACCAACTACCTGACGGTCCGCGTTGACGTCAAAGTTGCGACGAGCACTTTCAGACGACGTGCGGCAAGGACGTGACTGTCTTGGGTGGGGCCTTGCGCCGATCGGGCGAACGGCCGGCGATCGCTAGAGAAGTTGCTCCACAGACCAATGCGGGGCTGCGTAGTCCGGGGGTCATTGGGTATGGACCCCACGGACCAGAGAGCGGATAGCTCTCCCTCCCGACAACCGAAAGCGTGTGACATGAACGACGAACAGCCGCATGAGAACGGGGCGCGTCGGCTCTGAGGTTCACGTCCCGTAAAGCGATCTGCGAGCTTGCATCGCCGATGAGTCGTGAGATGACTCGTCCCGACGGAGCGCACGCGTGCGAATAACGTTCCGTATCGTTCGGATGATGCAGCAGGCGCGAACCGGGCCGCTCTCCAGCCGGATCGCCATAAGGCCATAACAACCAGGAGGTCCAGGATTGACGACCACGGCAGAACTTCTCATCGAAGCGTACGGCCGAATCAGCGACGGCACGCGGGAAGCGCTCGACGGTCTCGGCCATGATCTATTGCTATGGCGCGCAGATGACGATGCGAACACCATTGCCTGGCTCGCTTGGCACCTTCTCCGGGTGCAGGACGACCACTTGAGCAATGCCACGGGACAGCCACAGGTGTGGCTTGCAGAGAGGTGGGCAGAACGCTTCGGTATGACCCTCGCTGTCAGTTCGGACTTCCAATAGTCAGAACGGTGCTCGCGATTCTCCCCGGTTTCGGCGAGAATTCCTCCATGGCAGAAGACGTTGTTGACGGTGGTTCGGTCGAAGTCGACGATCGGCTGTTCGCGGTGACGATGGGCCCGCAGGCAAAGTCGTCAACGCCGTCGAGCGTGACGCCGAAGACCTTCCGCCACTACGACCAGTCCCAGTCCTTCCTCATCCCGCCGAGTCTCGACGACTGGCTGCCCGCGGACCACGAGGCCCGGTTCATCTCCGACGCCGTCGAGGATCTGCTCGACCTCTCCGCGATCTACGCCTCCTACGAAACAGCCGACGGTGCCCCTCCCTACGCGCCGACGATGATGCTCAAGCTCCTCCTCTACGGCTACTCGACGGGCGTCACCTCCTCGCGCGAGATCGAGCGACGGTGTCTAGTCGACGTCGCCTTCCGCTGGCTGTCGGCGAACGCCACGCCGGACTACCGCTCGATCGCGCGCTTTCGCCGTCGGCACCTCGGTGCCCTCGACGACCTGTTCACCCAGGTGCTCCGGTGCTGTGCGGGAGCCGGACTGGTCAAGCTCGGCCGGGTCGCCCTCGACGGGACCAAGCTCCGGGCATCGGCGTCGCGACACAAGGCGATGAGCTATGACCATCTCGTGAGAAAGACCGAACAGCTCCGAGCTGAGGTGGCCGAGATCCTCGCCGAGGCCGAAGCGATCGACCAGGCCGAGGACGAGGCCTTCGGAGCCGACCGCCGGGGCGACGAGATCGATCCCGAGCTCGCCCGGCGAGAGACCCGTCTCGCCAAGATGCGCGTCGCAATGGACGCGATCGAGACCGAGGCGAAAGAGCAAGCGGCAGCCAAGGCCACCGAGGCGGCCGCTCGCAAGGGTGCCAGTGAGGCCGAAGTCGCCGAAGCAGCCGAGACTGCAGCGCAAGCGGCCACGCCTCCAGCGCGCGCCCAGCGCAACTTCACCGACGCCGACGCACGGGTGATGAAGACCGCCGACGGCTCGTTCCACTACGCGTTCAACGCACAGGCTGTCGTCGACGAGGAGCACCAGGTCGTCCTCTCCGGTGCGATCACCCAAGCAGCGACCGACGTCAAGCAACTGCTTCCGATGATCGAGGCAACCGAGACCGAGCTCGCCACCGCCGGGATCGACGGCTCTCCCCGGGTGCTGCTCGCCGATGCCGGCTACTGCTCAGCTGACAACCTCGAAGCGCTCGCAGAGCTCAAGGTCGATGCGCTCGTCGCGACCGGACGGCTTCGCCGCGACGAGCAGCTCCCTCCCACCCCGAGGGGGCGCATCCCGAAGAGCGCCACCGCGAAACAACGCATGGCACGGCGCCTCCGGACGAACTTAGGAAGAGCCGACTACGCCCGGCGCAAGGTGATCGTCGAACCAGCTTTCGGCCAGATGAAGACCCGACAGCACGCCGGCCAGCTCCGGCTGCGCGGGCTCGCTGGAGCACAGGGCGAGTGGACGCTCCACCTTGTCTGCCACAACCTGCGCAAGCTCGCCAACGCGGCAGGATCGGCCGCGGTCACGCCCGCATAAGGCGACCAGCTCCGCCGCAGAACCCGATCGGCCCGCTCGGCGCGCATCTAACCAGCAGAACGACGGGCAATCTCGTCGATGACCCCTCATCCGAGCGGGCAGACTTCCGGTTCAGACCCTCGCACCTAGTAGGATTTGCGACCCAATGCGGGATCGAGCCGCCGCGCTACCTCGTCTGTCTGTCCATCGCGAATCGAACCTACGAGATTGCCGACTCGGCTTCGGGGCTCGCGGTTCACATCCTCACGAAGAAAAACGAGGCGCT
>DATCDR010000122.1:0-11673 GCA_036510575.1 Acidimicrobiales bacterium
CGATGGTTGCGCCACCTTCTCCGCGACCTCGCCGCAGCTGGCCGGACGATATTCGTGTCCAGCCACCTGATCAGCGAGATGGCGATGACAGCCGATCGGCTGGTCGTGATCGGCCGGGGTCGACTGATCACCGAGACCAGCGTGGCCGACTTCGTCGCCAGAAGCGGTGGTGGCGGCGTAAAGCTCGTCACACCCGATCTAGCCGCGTTCAATAGGACGCTCGCCGCGGCAGGGGCCAAGGTCGGGGACGGCGATGGCGAGTCGTTGACGGTGGAGGGGTTGACTGCCGCACAGGTCGGCGATCTGGCCGCCCGGGACGGCCTCCGGGTTCACGAGCTGACACCGATCATCGCGTCCTTGGAGGACGCGTTCATGGAGCTGACACAAGACGAGGTGGAGTACCGCCCGTCGACGATGACCGGCGCTCTCGCCGGCAGTGAGAAGGAGTGACGGAGATGATCCAGGCGATCCAGGCCGCCCCGCCGGGGCACTATCGAGCGAAGAACGTCGCCAAGTCCGAAGTTCTAAAGATGCTGACGCTGCGATCGACCGCGATCATGCTCGGCCTCACCCTCGTCGGGTCGCTCCTCGTGACGTGGCTCTCGACCAGGTCGGCGCTGCACCATAGCGGCTCGTGGTACGTATCTGTTTCCTTCGATCCGACCCAGCAGTCGATGATTGGCTTGATCGTCGCGTGCCTGATCGGCGGGGTGTTCGGAGCCTTGCTGATAACCGGTGAGCACGCGAGCGGCACGATCCGGACGACGCTCGCCGCCACGCCTCGACGGGGACTCTTGCTGGCGACGAAGATCGGGGTCACCGCCGTGGTCACGCTTGCCTTCTTTGTGGCGCTCAGCTTCGTCGCGTTCTTCCTCGGCGAGGCCATTCTTTCTAGTGGTGGCGCGCCGCATGCGAACCTTGGTTCTCCGGGGGCGTTCCGGGCTGTGGCGATGACCGGTGTGTTCATCGCGCTCACCTCCCTCATGTCGTTCGGCTTCGGGCTGGTCTTCCGCCACACTGCAGCTGCGATCGCTGCCTTCGCTGGCGTGGTCTTCGTGCTCCCGCTCGTGATGCACGGCTTCTCCCCAGCCGACCTTCGTTACCTTCCGACCAACATCCTCACGAACTCGATCACCGCAACGGTCGGCGAGGATCCAGGAGCCGTCTCACCGGCCCTAGGGTTGGGGCTGATGGCTTTCTATGCCGCGATCTCCCTTGGCGCCGGAGCCCTGCTGTTTTCTAGGCGAGACGCTTGAGCGAGGCCGGCACCGAAGGCCGCTGGCTGCAGATTCGGATTCCCGAAGAACGAGCCGATCAGGTGGGCCGCCTGCTCCGCGTGATCGGCAGGGAGCCGTTCCAAAGGCGCAGCTGGGCCGAGCTCGGGTTCTTCCTCACCAGTTCCGCTCTGGCGTATGTCGCGGCGGCAACTCTGGGTGTGCTCGGGACCACCGGAGTGGCGCTCACGGTGGCGTTCGTAGGTGTCTTGATCCTCGCTGGTGGCCTACGAGCGGCGCGTGGGTTCGGCCGCTGGCAACGAGGGCTCGCCAGGCGGGTGCTCGGCGAGGAGATCGCCGAACCCGAGCCGCTCGTGCCCCGTCCTGGGTTCTTCCGGTGGCTGCGGGCGTCGCTTAGCGACACGACCGCTTGGCGGGCAGTCGGCTACTTCGTGGCGAAGGTGCCACTCACCATCTTCGGTATCTGGTTTGCCCTTGGCATCTGGCTCGAGGCTCTCTTCGGAATCACCTCACCGTTGACCGGTCACGCCGAGCCGGCGAGGTTCGGCGCTTTCGGCGAGCTGTTCGGCTACCAGCGAAACGGTGCACCACTCGGGTTCGCGGGTCACGTCGGCGTGTTCGTGACCGGCGTCCTGCTCCTTTTCATCGCTCCCTGGACGATGCGAGTGGTTGTCAGTCTCGACAGATGGCTGATGCACACGTTGCTCGGTCCTGACGCCGCGGCGTCACGTGTACGAAGCCTCGAGCAGTCGCGCTCGAAGACGCTCGACGCCGCCACCGAGACCCTCCAGCGGATCGAGCGCGACCTGCACGACGGGACACAGGCCCAGCTGGTCGCGCTGGCGATGCGACTCGGGCAGGCGAAGGACAAGCTCGACAACATCGGCGTCGAGTCCGGCGACGCTGATCTCGACGCCATCCGGCGCTTGGTCGGCGAAGCGCACAGCGGGGCCAAGGAGGCCATCATCGATCTGCGGGACCTTGCCCGAGGTATTCACCCTCCTGCGCTCGATACCGGTCTGGAGAACGCCCTCGCGACACTGGCCGCTCGCAGTCCGGTGCCGACGGAGGTAACAGTGTCGATCGAGTTCCGACCCACGCCTGCGATCGAAGCCATCTGCTACTTCTGCGCGGCGGAGCTTCTCGCCAATGTCGCCCAGCACGCCCAGGCCTCCCGGGCATCGCTCAGCTGTGCCCAGCACGGCCCGTGGCTGCGGATCGTGGTGCGTGACGACGGGCGCGGCGGCGCCTCGATCAACCGGGTCGGCTCATCATCGAGTGGGCTAGCCGGGTTGTCCGACCGAGTGGCCGCAGTCGACGGGCATCTGAGCATCGCCAGCCCTCCGGGAGGGCCTACGGTCGTCACCGTCGACCTACCGACGCACGCGTGAATACGCCGGGCGCCGACGCGGTCCGGGTCGTGATCGCCGAGGACTCAGCGATCTTGCGTGACGGCTTGGTGCAGTTGTTGACGGATCGGGGCTTTGTGGTGGTCCAAGCGGTCAGTGATGCCGAGAGCCTGCAGCAAGCGGTCGCTGCCGATCCCCCCGACGTCGCGATCGTCGATATCCGCATGCCGCCGACGTTCACCGACGAGGGATTGCGGGCGGCCGTCGGGCTGCGCCGGGATCACCCGGACGTCGGGATACTGGTGTTCTCGCAGTACATCGAGACCCGCTACGCGGCCGAGCTTCTAGCCGGTGGAGCGGCCGGAATCGGCTATCTGCTAAAGGACCGGGTCGCCGATGTCACCGATTTTGTGGAGGCGCTCGTGCGGGTGGCTTCGGGAGGCACTGCGTTAGACCCGGAGGTGGTGACCCAGCTGATGGGTGCCTCGCGCCGAACCGACACGCTCGCGCGCTTGAGCAGTCGGGAGCGGGAGGTGCTGGCGCTGATGGCGGAGGGGCGGAGCAACTCCGCGATCGCCGTCGGCCTCGTCATCTCCGAAGGGGCGGTCGAAAAGCACGTGGCCAACATCTTTTCCAAGCTGGACTTGGCGGCGACGTCCACCGACCACCGCCGGGTGCTCGCGGTCCTGCGGTACCTGGAGGGATGACTGACCTCCCCGTGGGTTCGTTCACGATTCAGTACGGACGAACCCGCTGTGAGCCCTGGTTGCGCCCAAAGGTGGAGGCGTATCGGTGGCAGTGCTTGGCTGGTCTGTAGTTGATATGGGTCGATCGCTTGTGGGTCGAGAGCAAGACGTCGAGCCTGTGGGGGTCGACTGGGGGAGCGACGACGCGACGCGGTAGTCGTCTGGGTCGCTCGGCGCGACAATGGCGGTGTGGCAAAGCAACCGAAGCGTCAGCGTCCCGACGTGATCCATGAGCGCGCCAAGCAAGACTGGCACAAGCTGCTCGACGAGCTCACCCTGGTTCGGGCTGGGGACGACGTCACCATCGAGTTGCTAGATGCCGAGTTCGGCGACGAGTTCGAGGCAGAGCGGATGCCGCTCGCCTATATCGAGTACGACGAGCACGGCGACGAAGCCTCGGTCGCCGTCGGTGGACAAGACGGCCGCTACCCGGTCGTGCTCCGGCACGCAATCGAGCACCCGACCTCGATCCTTTCGGACGCGAAGCCGCCCATGCTGCCCTTGGTCGTACAGATCGTCGGGGCTGACGGGTCAGAGACCTTGGTCACAGTCCTCCCCCGAGTCGAGGAGAGCTAGGAAGCCTCCTAGCCCGCACGAGCTCTCGCTCCCTCGGCTTCAGCCAGCATTCCCGCCTGCTGCTCTGGGCGATTCATGGGAAACTCAGTCAATGGGCGTCGGCCGCGACCTGGCAGCAGCGATTGGTGCATTCCTGATTGTCCTCACCGCGTGGAGTGTTATCGGCACGGTCGTTGTTCCGCGGCGGATCCGCAGTCGACTGCCTAGGGCCGTCGCCATCGCGGTCGACGCGATCTTCCACTACGTCGCTGACCACTTCGACTCCTACGAACCTCGCGATCGGATCCTGGCCGCAGAGGCTCCGATTCAACTCATCATGCAGACCGTCGTGTGGTTGGCGGTTTTCGAGGTCGGGTTCGCACTCCTACTCTGGCCGCTCGTGGGCGACGTCGGGCTGGCCGGCGCCTTTGAACTGGCCGGCTCCTCGCTTTGCACGCTCGGCTACCTGGCGCCGCACTCTGGCGCTCCGATGGGTTTGAGCGACCTCGCCGCGCTCCTAGGTCTCGGCACGGTCGCCTTGCAAATCGGCTACCTCCCTACGCTTTATGCGGCATTCAATCGGCGCGAAGCGCTCGTGACGCTGCTGGACTCTCGAGCCGGGGTGCCCTCCTGGGGACCCGAGATGCTCGCCAGGAGCCACTACGGATTGGGCAGCGGTGTTTCCTCCATCGCTGAGCTGCCAGGGCTGTTCGAGGAGTGGGAGCGCTGGTCCGCTGACATCGCCGAGAGCCACACCACCTACTTGACGCTTGTCAACTTCCGTTCGCCTCGGGCCCTCTCGTCGTGGGTGACGGCACAACTCGCTGTGCTCGATGCTGCCGCGCTCTATTTATCGCTGTTACCTGACGCGCCTCGGGCAATCTCGGCGCGGTTGTGCCTTCGCGGTGGCTTCACCTGCCTGACCGAGATAGCCCAGGCTCGTGGCTTCGCCGTTCCTGTCGAGGCCGATCCGAACAGCGGCATTGGCCTCACCTACGAGGAGTTCGTCGACGCCATGTCGCGATTAGCGGCGGTGAACTTCCCCCTCGAGCGCTCGAATGAGGACGCGTGGCTCGACTTCGTGGGGTGGCGGGTCAACTACGAGGCGGCCGCTTACGCCATAGCCCGAGCTGTCGACGCTCCGCCGGCACTGTGGTCGGGACCTCGTCGACACCCCATTCCAGTGATTCCGCCGCTTCGGCCGGCGACCCGACAAGCAAGCAAGCCGACGCTGTAGCCGTCACCTGCTCTCGAGCCGAGGTGCCGGCGATCCTCCGCGGCGCATACATCCGGCTCTCGATTCTGGTCGTCGCGCTCGGGCTGACCACGACCCATCTCCAGCTCGAGATGCAATGCTGGGGTTTACGTCAGTTGTCGCAGCGACCGTCGCAAGGTCAGTAGGCAATGCTTCGCGGCTGACTCTTAGAGGAGACCCTATGTCTGAGTACCTGCCAGCAGCAGGCCGCTATGAATCAATGGAGTATCGCCGATGCGGTCGGAGCGGGCTGCTGCTCCCAGCGGTGTCGCTCGGGCTCTGGCACAACTTCGGCGACGATCGGACCCTCGATGATCAGCGGTCGATCCTGCGGCGAGCCTTCGATCGCGGCATCACGCACTTCGACCTCGCCAACAACTACGGGCCGCCCTACGGCAGCGCCGAGACGAACTTCGGCTCCATCTTGCGTACGGACTTTCGGGCGCTTCGCGACGAGCTGATCATCTCGACAAAGGCCGGATGGGACATGTGGCCTGGGCCCTATGGCAATCACGGATCGCGCAAGTACCTGCTGGCCAGCCTCGATCAGAGTCTCGCCAGGCTCGGGGTCGACTACGTTGACATCTTCTACCACCACCGCTTCGACCCAGACACCCCGCTCGAAGAGACCCTTGGTGCCCTTGACACAGCTGTCCAACAGGGAAAAGCGCTGTATGTGGGGATCTCGTCGTATTCCGACCGGCGCACGACCGAAGCGATCAAGATCCTGCGGGAGCTAGGGACGCCGCTGCTCATCCACCAGCCGTCGTATTCGATGCTGAACCGATGGATCGAGGAACGCCTTCTCGACGTCCTCGGCGATGAGGGCGTCGGTTGCATAGCGTTCTCTCCGCTCGCCCAGGGCATGCTCACCGACCGGTATCTGAACGGCATCCCCGCCGGGTCCCGGGCCGCTCAGGGCGACTCCCTCGATCCCGGAATGTTGAGCGAAGAAAATCTCAGCCACATCCGCGCGCTCCGGGAGATCGCGAACAAGCGCGGTCAGCAGCTCGCGCAGATGGCACTCGCCTGGGCGTTACGCGATCCGCGCGTCACGTCCGTCGTCATCGGCGCGAGCAGCGTCGCTCAACTCGAGGAGAACCTCGCTGCGCTGGGGAACCGTGCGTTTTCAACCGACGAGCTGGCCGAGATCGATCAACACGCCGTGGACGGCGGGATCGACCTCTGGCGCGGACCAGCCACCAGTTAAGTCACGAGCACGTCTTGTCGCGTCGATTCGGTGTGAATTCGGACTTCCCCGTCTTTATATCGGGTCCGCGACTCTCGGTGAGGTGGAGAGTCGCCAGATGGGGGGACTTCGTGGTTAGCCGTCGTCGCGAAGCGACCCTGATGTAAGCGTTGCCGGTGGTCCCGGTGGTGGCCGAGGCATCAGTCGATGTCGGTTGCCACCGGCAAGGCGATGAGCCACGGACTGTCGATGGCGAGGCCCAATTCGAAGGCCCGAATCGAGCCCTCCTCTCGAAGCGACACGCCGATGTCATCGAGACCTTCTAAGAGCGCAGTTCGTTCCGCGGCATCCATCTCGAACGAGAAGTTCGTACCCGTCGGTGAGGTGATCGTCTGGGTGACCAGATCAACCACTGCTTGGGACGCACCGTCGGCATCGATGACGTCGCGCTCGAGCTGGTCCTGGTCGTCGGCGACGAGCACCACGGGGAGCAAGCCGTTTTTCAGGCAGTTGTCGCGGTAGATGTCGGCGAAGCTCCGGGCCACGATCACCTTGATTCCTACGGCGAGCATCGCCCAGACGGCGGACTCGCGAGAGCTGCCGCAGCCGAAGTTCCGACCGGCGACGAGAACTTCCGCTTTGGCGAACTGCGCCCTGTTGAGTGGAAAAGAAGGATCGAGTGAGCCATCAGCGAGTCGCTTCCGTCGAGCGAAGAGCAGCTCGGCGAAGTCCGGCTCGAGACTCCGGTGAACCGGGGTGATCTCGTCGGTGTTCACGTCGTCAGCGAGGTACGCGACGGCCACTCCGCTGACGGTTTGAAATGGCTGCACGCTCAGCCCCGGTCGAGAAAGTCGCGGACGTCGACGATCTCGCCGGCGACAGCGGCAGCCGCAGCAGTTGCCGGACTCGCAAGATGTGTTCGCACTCCGGCACCTTGTCGGTTCTCGAAGTTGCGATTGGTCGTGGAGATGCAGCGCTCGCCGGGCTCTCCGTGATCCCCATTGCCCGCGGCGCACATCGAGCAACCCGACTCACCCCACACAAAGCCCGCGTCGGTGAAAACCACGTCGAGTCCGAGTGCTTCTGCCTGGCGCTTGACGAGTGAGGAGCCGGGCACGACGAGGCCGATCACGCCAGCTGCAATTCGCCGACCGGCGATGACCTCCGCGGCCACCTTCAGGTCGCTCAGCCGGGCGTTGGTGCACGAGCCGATGAAGACGCGCTGGATAGGCAGGCCGACGAGTGGGGTGCCGACCGCGAGGTCCATGTACTCGAGGGCGCGCTCCGTCCGGTCGCGTCGTTCGGGCGCGAGCGTGTCGGGGTCGGGAACCGTGCCGGTCACCGGCAGCGCCTGGCTGGGGTCGGTGCCCCACGTTACGTAGGGCTCGAGCCCGTCGCAGTCGATGGTTACCTCGCGGTCAAAGCGTGCATCGGCATCGCTTCGCATCGACTTCCATGCCTCGAGAGCCAGCTCGAGATCCCTGCCGGAAGGCGCGTACGGCCGTCCCTCGAGCCAGGAGAACGTCTTCTCGTCCGCGGCGATGAGACCGCTACGCGCGCCCATCTCGATCGAGAGATTGCAAAGCGTGAGTCTGCCCTCGATCTCCAAGTCGTCGATTGCTGGACCCGCGAACTCGATGATGTGGCCCTGCGCGCCGGCGACGCCAATCTCGGCCAGCACCCGAAGCGCGACGTCTTTGCCGCCGACTAGGCGGGAGAGTCGCCCTCCCAACAGGACGCGGAGCGACCTCGGCTTGGTGACCGCGATCGTCTGGGTCGAGAGCACGTGCTCGAGCTCGCTCGTGCCGCAGGCGAAGGCGAGTGCTCCGAGCCCACCAACCGTGCTCGCATGGCTGTCGGGGCAGGCGTAGGTCATTCCCGGGAGGATGAGACCGATCTCTGGTCCAACGACGTGGGAGATGCCCTGGAAGGGGTCGTCCAGATCGAAGAGTCGGATGCCGAAGCGACTCGTTCCCGCGCGCATCGCCCGGATGAAGTCGACGCCGTCCGGATTTGACTGGTCGTCTCTGCCGACAGCGCTCGAGACGGTGTGGTCAAGGTCGCCGAATGTGAGCTCGGGCCGTCGGACCTTTCGACCCGCTGCGGTCATCTTGCGGAAGGCCTCGGGTGCATGGAGTTCATGCAGGAGGTGGCGGTCGATGTAGATCAGGTCCTTGCCATCGATGCGCCGGCCGACGCGATGTGTCGACCAGATCTTGTCGATGAGGGTTTCCGGCATCGCTCAGACCCTACCGCCCGCCGCCTCGCGGTTCTTCGGTGCGCAAAGCGATATGTACAGGCCCCGAGGCAAGCGTCGAGCCCTGCATCTGCGCGGACCGATAGCCGCTAGTTGATGGGGGAGTGCGTCGATCGTCACGCGGTCGTTCCCCAGTGCTCGGAATCGCCTCAGCGTCGGGAGGAACGGGTCCTGCGGTGTCGTCACCGTGTCCTGTCGCAGAGGTGCAACTCGAAAGTCGGGCGACAGCTACTGAGAGCCCGGAGACAGTATCACTGAAGGTGTATAATCGGTGTATGGCACGCACAAATATCGATCTCGACGACGTCGCTTGCCGCGCGGTGATGGAGCGTTACCGCCTGTCGACGAAGCGGGAAGCCGTAAATTTCGCCCTTCGAGCGATCGCGGCTGAACCGTTAGATCTCGAGGGTGCACGCGCACTTCGTGGCTCGGGCTGGGAGGGTGATCTCGAGGATATGCGAGCCGGGCGCTCCAGTTGATCCTGATCGATACCTCTGCGTGGGTTGAATATCTGCGCGACACCGGAAGTCCGGTGTGTCTCCGCGTGGATGAGCTGCTCGATGACGACATTGCGATCTGCGATCCGGTTCGGATGGAGGTTCTTGCTGGGGCGCGCGACGAGCGCCACCTCTACGACCTGCGCCGGCTACTCGCGCGAGCCTCGGTGTTAGCGACTGAGACCATTGACTACGAAGAGGCAGCCTCGCTCTATCGAGTTTGCCGGCGCGGCGGCGAGACGGTCCGGAAGCTCATTGACTGTCTCATCGCAAGCGTTGCGATTCGCTCGAACGTGGTCGTTCTCCACGCTGACGCAGACTTCGATGTGCTCGCTCGCCACACTGCATTGCAAACAGGGCACGGTAACCACACAGCGGTCAAGCGCGTTCCCTCGGTGGACGTGCACGAATTGGCGTGATCGGAATGCGGGATCGGACCATGGAACTCGAGGGAAATCGATCGCCGACAAGATCTCGACGAAGTCGAAGACCGACACAACTCTGACGAGTCGGTGTAGCCGAGGCGGCCATGCGAAGTGGTCGTCAGGACTAGTGCCGCTCGAGGTCGGTCAATCGAGCAGACCGAACCACCTGATCGCGTTGCCGGCAAGCATTTTGAACTTGTCGTCCTCTCCGACGCCCTCGAAGTTCTCGTTGATGACCTTTACAGAGTGCGGGTACTCGGACTCCTGGTGGGGAAAGTCTGAACCCCATAGAAGCTGGTCGACTCCCATCCAATCTCGAAGCTGCACTCCAGCGGGGTCGCGCTGGAACCCCCACAGAATGTGGCGGCGGATGTAGTCGCTCGGCATGCCGTTTGGAAGTCCTTTGAATCCCAACAGACGTTCGGCCCATGCGACGTGTCGGTCGTATCGTTCGTCTGCGACGGTCATGAAAGTCGGCACCCAGCCGATCTGGTTCTCGGCCATAAGGACCTGAAGGTCCGGGAAACGGTCGAACACGCCGGCGATCATCATCTGAACCGCGTTGACTGCCCCTCGCTGAGCAAAACGGGCTACCTGCGAAGCGATGTCCGCCTGCCCGGCGTGGCGCTCGTACTCGACGAGCGGCCCATCCCGGGAGCCAGTTCGATCGAGGTCGACGTGAATGGTGATCGGCATGTGAATCAGGAGCGATTCCCGCCAGAACTCGTCATCCGCTGCGGTCGGGTATCCCTTGCCGCTCGGGAAGGCGCTCAGCATTACGGCCTTTAGACCCAACTGTTTGCAGTAGTTGAGCTCCACGATCGCGTCCGGAACGCTCGACATCGGAATTACGCCGACCGGGAAGAATCGGTCGGGATGGACCATCGCATACTCCTCGGCGATGAAGTCGTTATACGCGCGAACGCAGGCAAGGTAGGGGGCATCGTCTCGGATGAAGCGCCAGGCTCGGGGTCCGGTGCCGACCGCTGGAAAGATGATCTCCGCGTCAACGCCATCGAGGTCGAGGCAACCAAGCCGATCCTCAGCCGAACTAGTGCCAGGCGTCGACTCGTAGGTCTGACCAAAAGGACCCCAGTTGTCGCGCCCCTTGCCGCCGTAGAGATCGAACGCGTTCTCCCGTATGGGTATCCCCTCGATCAGGAACCCGTCCGCCCCATTGGCCATCCGCACGGTCCGTGGAGCTCGATCCCGATACTCCTTCGGAACGCGCACCGTCCAGCGATCTGCAGGCACTTCCATGTGCGTGTCGCCAGAGACAACGCGCAACGTCCTTTTCTCCATCTTGGCTCCTTCCCGAACGTCCAGGCGTCCGCGACGTGGCTAACGAATGAGTTGACTAGCTGTTCCAAAGCTCCGTTGAGGCGATCGACGTCGAGCCCATCGCTCAAACGATGCCACGATCCCGATCTTCGACGAAGTTCACCACAGCAGCGCAGCGATCGTCTTCGGACGAATGCTGTGCTCTCCGGACCGACGGATGCGTCCGGTCGTACCATGCGACGAGTGCGACATCGCGACGACACAGATGAGTCCCCTATTCGGTTGGTGATTCTCAGCATCTTTGTGGTTGCCCTCTTTGTTGTCCTGATCGCCGTCGCTCACTAGAGGAGATGGTGGCTCTACGTTCCCGTGCGGGGGACCCTGGTAGACACCGCGTCGCGCTCGAAGGTGGCGCGCCGCGCCTCAGTAGGCTGCGTGCACTTGAGGACGAAGGGGATGGGGATGGACGGACTCATTCGCTGCCGACCATGAAGATTGGCTTTGGACCGCAACGAATGGCGGCCAGCTCCGAATGAGCCCGTTCGAGGAAGCCGATCCAATCGCGCGCGCCAAGGCGCTGGCGCCGCTGTTGCAGAGTTCGACCGCGGAGATCGAGCGCCAGCGGCGGCTACCACAGCCACTCGTGGACGCGTTACTCGATGCTGGGCTCTTCGGACTGCTCCTTCCGCTTGCCTATGGTGGCCTCGAGGTCGAGCCGGCCGTTTTTATGCAGGTACTAGAGGAGGTCGCCCGCCACGACGCGAGCACCGCCTGGTGTCTCGGACAGACCGGCGTCTGCGCCATATCCTCGTCCTTTCTCGAACCAGAACCGGCGCGAGCCGTCTGGGGCGAGGGGCGGGGCATCCTTGCCTGGGGCATAGAGG
>DATCDR010000123.1:0-7319 GCA_036510575.1 Acidimicrobiales bacterium
GCTGTGGGCGACCGACTGATCGGGCGACCACATCGACGAAGGAGGCGGCGACGGTGCCACTGGACCCAAATCGATGGACACAAAAGACGCAGGAGGCCCTTACCGAAGCCCAGCGTCTTGCAGAGCAGAATCATCATGCTGAGGTGACTCCTGCGCACCTGTTACTTGCCGCGCTCGCGCAAGACGGTGGGGTGACGACCCCGATACTTGAGCGACTCCAGGTCACTCCCGCGACGCTTCGGGGTCACCTCGAGGCGGCGCTTGCGAAGTTGCCGAAGAACTACGGCGGCGCCCGTCCGGAGATCTCGCGCGAGTTGTACTCCGCGTTCACCCGTGCCGAGGACGCTCAGCGTGAGATGGGTGACGAGTACCTGTCGGTGGAGCATCTCCTTCTCGCCCTCACTGCGGAGCTCGGCGTCGATCGTGACCAGCTGCTCGAAGCTCTTCGCGAAGTTCGCGGCAGCCACCGGGTCACGTCGCAGAACCCTGAGGAGGCGTACCAGTCGCTCGAGAAGTACGGCCGAGACCTGACCGAGCTTGCACGGAGAGGAAAGCTCGATCCGGTAATCGGACGCGATGAGGAGATTCGTCGCGTCATCCAGGTGCTGAGCAGGCGGACAAAGAACAATCCGGTGCTTATCGGGGAGCCCGGCGTCGGCAAGACGGCGATCGTCGAGGGTCTGGCTGCCCGGATCGTCGAAGGGGACATTCCCGAGTCGCTCCGAGACCGGCGGCTCATTTCACTCGACCTCTCTGCGATGGTGGCCGGCGCGAAGTACCGGGGCGAGTTCGAAGAGCGGCTCCGGGCGGTACTAAAGGAGATCACCGACTCCGGTGGCGAAGTCGTCACCTTCATCGATGAGGTTCACACCATCGTTGGCGCAGGGGCCGCCGAGGGCGCGATGGACGCGGGCAACATCATCAAGCCGATGCTTGCGCGAGGCGAGCTTCGCCTGATCGGTGCGACGACACTCGACGAGTACCGGACGCACATCGAAAAGGATGCCGCGCTCGAGCGACGCTTCCAGCCGGTGTTCGTCGGACCGCCCTCGGTGGAGGACACCATCGCAATACTTCGTGGCCTAAAGGAGCGCTACGAAGTCCATCACGGGGTTCGCATTCAAGACCAGGCGCTCGTGGCCGCGGCGGTGCTTTCCGATCGCTACGTAGCTGGCAGGTTCTTGCCGGACAAGGCGATCGATCTCATCGATGAGGCCGCGAGCAAGCTACGGATCGAGATCGACTCGATGCCGACCGAGATCGACGTCGTCTCGCGGCGGCGCCAACAGCTTGAGATCGAGCGCGTCGCTCTCGAGAACGAGGAGGACGCGGCGTCAAAAGAGCGACAGGCGCGAATCACCGAGGAGCTCGCCAACCTTGGCGAGCAGGAGCGGGCCATGACCGCGCAGTGGCAGGGCGAGAAGGAGGCGATCGCCTCGATCCGATCGCTAAAGGAGCGCCTCGAGGCGAGAAGGGGCGACGCGGACCGCTTCGAACGAGAGGCGGACCTCGCTGCTTCAGCGCAGATTCGATACGGCGAGCTACCAGAACTCGAACGTCAGATCGAAGAGGCGACAGAGCACCTCGCCTCGTTGCAGTCCAAGGAGCGAATGCTGAAAGAGGAAGTCGACGCCGAGGACGTCGCTGAAGTGGTCGGTCGCTGGACCGGTGTGCCCGTCTCGCGTCTTATGGAGAGCGAGGTCCAGAAGCTGATCGCGATGGAAGACGTGCTGCACTCGCGCGTGATCGGCCAGGACGAAGCGGTCACCGTGGTTGCCAACGCCATCCGTCGCAGCCGGGCAGGTATCTCCGACCCGAATCGTCCGATCGGCTCGTTCCTCTTCCTCGGCCCTACCGGCGTAGGCAAGACCGAGCTCGCCCGCGCGCTCGCTGAGTTCCTCTTCGACGATGAGCGGGCAATGGTCCGAATCGACATGGGTGAGTTCCAAGAAAAGCACTCCGTCGCACGCCTGATCGGTGCGCCTCCCGGATACGTCGGCTACGACGAGGGAGGCCAGCTCACTGAGGCGGTGCGACGCAGGGCCTATGCGGTCGTCTTGTTAGACGAGGTGGAAAAGGCGCACCCTGATGTCTTCAACGTCCTTTTGCAGGTGCTCGATGACGGACGCCTAACCGATGGTCACGGCAGGACCGTGGATTTTACGAACGCCGTCCTCGTCATGACGTCGAATCTTCCCGGCGACCCGATGGACTTCTTCAAGCCCGAGTTCGTCAATCGGATCGATGAGATCATCCGATTTCGCGCCCTCGGGCCAGAAGATCTCGTCCGGATCGTCGACATCCAGCTCGACGCGCTGGCGAAGCGTCTCGAGAGCCGCCGCATTGATCTCGAGGTCTCCGATCGGGCAAAGGCAGTCCTCGCAGAGCGCGGCTTTGACCCGATGTTCGGAGCCAGGCCGCTTAGGCGAACCATCCAGCGGGAGATCGGCGATCGGTTGGCCATCGGCCTCCTCGACGGCAGCTTCACCGAGGACACGACGGTGCAGGTCGACGTGGACGACGGCACGTTCGTGCTGCGCGCGTCCTAGTCGGAGCGCCTAGGCACTAGCTCGGCGGACACGACCTATGTAGCGTGTCGAACATGAGCGATCCAGCAGACACCAACGCCTTGATCTGGAAATCAGAGGAGGTGGTCAAGGAGTGGGTGGCACAAGCGAGCGACCGAGACCGCCAACGGATGTCCCACTGGCAGATACTGAGCGAGCTACTTCCCTACGACGACTCCGACTCGTTCACGTTCTTAGATCTCGGCGCCGGCACGGGCGCCGCCACGCGGACCATTCTCGAGCTCTACCCGCAGAGCGAGTCGATTCTCGCTGAGTACTCACCCCAGATGATCGCCGAGGGTGAGCGGGCACTCGAGTCCTACAAGGGTCGATTTCGCTACGTGGAGTTCGACATGCTCGTCGGCGAGTGGCCAGCGGCCATCCCCTCCGGACTCGACGCCGTGGTCACCTCGCTATGCATCCACCACATGCCAGACGACCGCAAGCAGGGGCTCTTCCGCGAGATATTCGAGCGGCTCGCGCCGGGCGGCTGGTATCTGAACTACGACCCGGTCACCTCCGAAGACGCAATCGTGGAAGCGGTGTGGCAGCACACGAACGACCGCGGTCACCCGAACGCGGCAGAACACCGCGAGCACCGATCGCCGCTCGAGCAGGCCAGATGGCAGAACCACGTCCGCTACATGATTCCGCTCGATCGCCAGCTCGACTATTTCCGCGCGGCTGGCTTCGAGGGAGTTGATGTGTACTGGAAGCACCTCGAGAACGTGGTCTACGGCGGTCGACGCCCTCGCTAATACGGGACTCAGTCTGCGACGTAGTTAGGGAGCGACGAGCTGGCCATAGGTCGAACAGAGACCTGCGGCTTCGATCGCGAGAAGCGTCGCGACGAGCACGACAACCACGATCTTCCAATACCGATGTGCCGCGCCGAGCGCGATCGCTGGCATGTACCAGGAGGGAAGGAGCCCCAAGCTGCTTGCTGACGAGCTGTCAAGGGGGATCGCGCCAGCATCGAGTGGGGCATCAGGGTCGGCGGCGAGTGCGAGCGCGGTGAGCTCTTCGTCGCTCCAGGGCTCCTGCTCATCATCGATCCCAGGCCTCGACGCGATGTCGTCCTCACTCATGTTCATGACAACCGATGCTCCGTCGTCTTCGTATCTCCAGCAGGTCCTTAGCGCCAGTCTCCCACCGAGCTCTGCGCTCGGTGCGTCGCGCCGCTAACCGAAGGTCAGGTCGTAGGCCTCGATCCCTGAGGTGAAAGTGACCTTCAAGTCGCCGGTGAAGGTGTTGGAACTGTGCGCGAGTGTGTACAGCTTCGGAACCCCGCCGACGGCGAAGGAGCGGGTGAGCTTCCCGTTGATCGAGACGGACACCTCGCCGCTTCCCGCCATGACCAGGTAGACATCCTTCGCTGTGACGTCGTAATCCAACACGGCCCCAGGCCCGGCGGTCATCTCCTCGGCATTCACGGTCCACGTGCCGCCGATCTCGAAGTATCCCGGAGGGGCCGAGCCGGGGAGCGTGTACGCGGTCGCCTTCCCCTTCGTGAGGGAGTCGTAGAGGTTGTCGATACGGTCGTAGCCGAGATAGGTCTCCGCCGTCATCGCCTCGGTCGGCGTGAGGTTTGCCACCTCGGTCGGCGCTGGGAGCTTCACTCCTGGCCGATTCTCGACGAGGAGTTTGCGAATGAGCAACTCGGTCCCGACATAGTCCCCTTCGCCGAGTGCCGAGTAGCGAAGCTCGCCGGTACCGTCGACCAGGTAGTCCGCCGGCCAACCCGAGTTGCCATAGGCCAACCAGGTCGCGTAGTTGTTGTCGATCGCAATCGGGTACCGGACGCCGAGTGAGGAGGCGGCAGCCTTGACGTTCGAGGTCACGTGTTCGAAGGCGAACTCGGGCGTGTGGACGCCGACCACGACGAGCCCGTCGGCGCGGTAGCGCGCGTACCAGGCCTCGACGTGGGGGAGTGCGCGTTGGCAGTTGATGCATGAGTACGTCCAGAAGTCGACGAGCACCACCTTGTGCCGCAGCGACGCCAGCGTGACTGGCCGATCGCCAGGGGTGTTCAGCCACCCGACGATGCCGGTGAATGCCGCCGCTTCGCCGCAGTCGCCGAGAACCCCTGAGTTCGCGATGCATACGCTGCCGTGACTCGCTGCCTTCTTTGCTTTGGTCGCAGTGATCGAGGCGAGCTGCTTGGTCGCAAAGGAGCTCCCCTCGACGTCGTGTTGGAGCGTGCTCGTGTAGCCCGGTACCACGCGCTGGAGGCCGCTCGCCTCGTTCGTTACGAGCACGACTGCGGTCGCGATCAACACGCCGCCGCCGATCACCCTGATGAGCTGGGCTCGTCGCCGAAGCGCTTGTACCCGTGCCACGAGCGCCCCGCCGGCGAGTGCGATCACGAGCAAGGGAACGGATGCACCGAGCGAGAAGCAAAGCGTCAACAAGACGCTTTCGAAACCGACGTGATGGGTCGCCGCGACCACCGATATCGCGGTAAGCACCGGGCCCGCGCACGGCACGAACACGGCGCCGAGACCGAGCCCGATTACGAATCCGGATCGTTTGCCATTTAGTCTCGGCACTCCGACGCGCGCGAACGGGCGGGCCACGAGCTCGCCAAGAGACGGGATGCACAGTCCGATTCCTACGAGCGCCAACAGAGCGATACCGACATAGCGGAGCAGGTCGAGTGGCAGGTGCAAAAGGCTCAGAATCTCCGCTCCGCCCAGGGTTAGGAGCGTGAAGCTGATCGCGAGGCCCGCTACAACTGCGAGCGGGCGCCGCCGGCGCGCCGACTCACCCTCCGTCGCCCCGGCGACAAACAACACCGGCAGGACAGGCAGCACGCACGGCGACACGCCTGCGATCACACCCGCCACGATGGCGATGCCGAGCAGCCCGATCATCGCCTACCAATCCTCCGATTGCGCTACTCGACGTCGCGCCGTGCCTACCGCCGCTAGCACAGCGCGCGCCTCGGCGGCCCCAAGTTCACCACCCGAGCGCCCGAGAGTGTGCGCGGACCGTTTTACGTCGAGGACGCCGGGGCGACGGCGAGACGCAGCCGAGAGCTCGAGGTCAGCTCGAGGTCAGCGCGAGCTCGCGAGTGCTGTCCGACGGGGCCGCGAGCGTCCTAACGACCGTCGTCGTCACGTTCGGAACGGCGAGCCGCCAGCCGAGCGCTCGACTTGTGACGCGGTGGCGAGCAGGAGCGCCTCGCCAAGATTTGGGCCAACGAGTTGCAGGCTCGGTGGAAACTGCGAGGAGCCCGAGACCGGTAGCGAGAGGGCAGGGAGCCCCGTGAGATTGATGGGATTCGTCAGTCGGTTGTAGATGGTCTTCGCGCCATCTTCGATCAGTGGCGGGTGCGTGCTCGCTGTTGGCAGAGCGAGGAGCTCGACGCGTTCGAGCCACGCCTGAAGGAGCGACGTGAACGTCGCCTGGAAAGCCTTCGCTGCTCCGAGCTGTGTCGGCGTGACCCTCGATCCAGCAAGCAGGCGGTCACGGACCGCGTCGCCGAGTAGCGGACCTCGCGTCGGGTCCTCGAGAAGATGGCGATTCGCCTCCCAAGCCTCGAACGTCAACAGATCGCTGCAGCGAAGCCATGCCTCTTCCCATTCGGGGACGCTGATCTCGACGATCTCGAACTCGGATGCCGCGAGTGCGTCGTCGACAGCAGCGTCGATGTCGGGATCAACTGATTCGCTCGGGAGGCGGAGGCGGCCAACGGACTTTGCAGGGCTCGCGGCTACCTCGAAACCAGGTTCGAGTAGTCGCATCATCGTCGTGAGGCCGGCGACATCGACCGCCATCGGGCCAGCGGTGTCGAGACTCTTCGCGAGCGGCCAGACTCCCTCGAGCGGGATCCTTCCGAAGGTTGTCTTCAATCCGCAGACTCCACAGAATGCGGCAGGAATTCTGATCGAGCCACCGGTGTCGGAGCCGATCGCGACGTCGGCGAGGTCGGTCGCCACCGCAACCGCGGAGCCGGACGACGAGCCGCCGGGAATTCGACGGGGGTCGATCGGATTCACCGGTGTCCCGCTCCACTGGTTCAGCCCACTCGTCCCAAAGGCCAGCTCGTGCAGGTTCGCCTTGCCGACGATTCGTGCACCGGCCGCCCGTGATCCTTTGAGGAGGGCGGCGTCAGCCGTTGCGGGAGCCGCGAAATTTGCGACTGCCTTGGATGCTGCGGTGGTGATGACGCCTGCGACGTCGATGAGATCCTTCACGGCGACCCTCGGCCCGGTGCCATCACTTGCGAGCTCGGTGATAAATGTCGACATGCCCACACGCTATGTCCCAGGTGTCTACCGGAGGTGCGGTGTCAGACGATCGTGATCTGCAGGGTCGTCATTGAGCCCAGGCCTGCCGAGCGGTAATAGTTGCCGCGGGGCGGTTCGTGATCCGTGTCATATCGCCAGGTCGCCGCAGTGGCAGGCCTGAGCAATGGCCAGCAGGAACAGATACAGCATCAGTTACGGGGCGCTCGGCTCATTGCTGACGCTACTCGGACTCGGCCGCGGGTTCTCCTTCATCGAGCGAAACGGCGAACGGCTGCACCTGAAGATGGGATGGGGATTTCGAGCGAGATTCCCTTGACCTCGATCCGTTCCGTTGGCGGTACACCGGTGTGGCGATGGGAATCGGTGTGCGGGGTTTCGGCGGTACCTACCTTGTAAACGGCAAGGCGAGCGGGATCGTCACGCTCGAGCTCGATCCGATGGTAAGGGCGTTCGTCATCGGGATTCCGGCGAAGCTGCGAATGCTCTCGGTCTCACTCGA
>DATCDR010000124.1:0-11752 GCA_036510575.1 Acidimicrobiales bacterium
CTCGACCGTCGGGTAGGCGATGGTGTGCATCCGGTTCTTCGCGGTCTCGCCATGGGCGATGTTCGGCATGTCGACGCAGTCACCTGCGGTGTTGAACTTCCAGCCGTGGTAGAGGCAACGGATGCCCTCTTCTTCGTTTCGCGCGAAGAACATCGGTGCACCGCGGTGCGGGCAGTAGGCGTCGATGACGCCCGGCTTGCCTTTGGAGTCGCGGAACGCGACCAGGTCCTCGCCCATGATTTTGACGCGGACCGGGTTGCAGTCAGCTCCAGGGAGCTCTTCTGAGAGTAGTGCCGGAACCCAAAATCGACGGAAAAGCTCACCCATCGGTGTGCCCCGGTCCGTTTGGGTGATGAGGTCATTGTCTTCTTTGCTGAGCATCTTGTTCCCCCTACCTCCGAAAGACGCGAGATCCCGTGTCACGTCTGCACTTATCAAGATACGCCTATCTGTATGCACCTGCGGCCAATTGATGTTGCGCGGCGTCTCCGTTGGTGCTGACACCGATCGGCGTGGGGAGCTCAGACGGCATTGACGGCGGTGGTCGCGTTGGCTGGGTCGCGAACCGCCTCGCGAGCGTGGTGCGACCAAAAGGTCGACTAAACCGAAGAGTTCTTCGCAGTCCGAGGGCTAGTTGCACGCGTTCGAGCGTCGAACGCCGAACTACTTCGAGGACCATCGAATGTCGCCGCGCAACTCGCGGCGAATACGATCAGAGGTAGATAGCCTGAATCGCCTCATCGCTGTGACGGAGTTCCTCGCGAGTGCCGTGCAGCTCGATCCGACCACGCCGGAGGAAGTAGCCGCGGTTGACGACGTCAAGTGCGACGCGAACGTGCTGCTCGACGAGGAGCACGGCGGCTCCGCCGTCCGCGGCCAGGCGCAGCGCGCTGAGTAGGCGCTTTACGACGATTGGTGCAAGTCCGAGCGACAGCTCGTCGGCGAGCACGACCTGCGGGTTTGCGGCAAGCACGCGGCCGACCGACAGCATCTGCTGTTCGCCACCAGAGATCAGGCCAGCCTTCACCTTCAGCCGCTTCTCGAGCTCGGGGAAGTACTTGAGCACGTCTTCGGGTTTGCCGCGACCGAGCCGGATGTTGTCCGACACGGTCAAGTTCATGAAGACCGTTCGTTGCTCGGTGATGACACCGAGGCCGCCGCGAGTTCGGCGATACAGCGGGAGCCGGCACTTCTCACCGTCGACCTCGACGTCGCCAACCAAAGGCGCGATCGCGCCAGCGAGCGTCATGACCGTGGTGGACTTGCCCGCTCCATTCGGCCCAGCGAGAAGAACCATCTCTCCGGTGTTGATCTCGATGTCGACATCGTGAATGGCCGGTACACCTGAGTAGCCTGCGCTGACACTTCGAGCAGCGAGCACGACGCCCATAGCGGTGATCCTCCCCCAAAATCCCGATCACCCAGCTGGGCGTCGAATTCACGGCGCGTGAACAGCTTCCACGACCGTCCCCTTAGTTAGAATTCCTACCATTCGGTGGGGCTGAAGTGCAAGGCACCTCGCACGCAGGCCGCTCCTGCTCACGCGCAAATTCACACCAACTGGTTGCTCAGATGTCGACCGGCTGGTTGCTCAGATGCTGGCCGGCCTTTCGGCGTGCAGCGGTTCGGCTCTGCCATCTTGCGGCGGGCCATCTGCCGTGATGGGCACTCGCGGCGTTGAACATTCGAAGATCAGGCAGCCGTCACCGCAGCAGCGAGGCTCTGTTCGCGCCTCGGCGACGCGGGCACTTTGTCGGATCAGGATTCCTGCGGGCGCCTCGCTAGCGCGCCGGGTCGTCTCGTCTCGAGAGAATTTGGAGCAGATCGTGGAAGGTCCGTAGCTGCTCGGAGTCGAAAACCTCGAGCCAGGCGAGGTCACGCTTTTTCTGAATCATGACCCCTTCGACCACTATGTCGTAGCCCCGCGGGGTGAGGGCGATATTCACGAGTCGGCGGTCGGCGCGATTTGGATCGCGTTTGCGCTCGATGAAACCCGCTTCCTCGAGCGTGTTGAGCGCGCTCGAGATGCTCGCCCGCGATACGCCGGCGAAGACTGCGATCCGGTACGGCTCGGTCTCACCTAGCGCCCAGATCACGTGCATGATCCGGAACCCTGCCCAGGTGATGCCCATCGGGCGGTGCGCGGCCTCCGAGTCGGTTCGGAAACGGCCGGCGAGGGTCAGTACGGTGAGCATCGTCTCCTTCCGGAGCATCTCGAATTCGTCGAGATCGCCGTCGATCTCGTGTCGACGACGTACTTGGTCTATGAATTCGGCCATGGTCGAGAGCTGCGGCGACTCCTCAACTTCGGCGGCTACGTCCGCTTTCGCCGATGCTCGTTTGCTCATCGCTACGCACCTCCGATTGTCTACCTGCCGTGCAGTTCGCCCGCGACCAGCGTATCAACCAGCAGTTTTGGACCTTGGAGCCCCGAAAATGCGCCTCGGACAATTCGAGTAAGCGGTCACGATCTCGGATGCAAGCCGGAAATGGCATAGCGGCGGCGCCTGCTACTTCGGCATCGGAGTGGGGCAGTACCGACCTCGAGGTCCACTGGAGAGCCATCCAGGTCAGCAAGTGTCTATGTTGACAGAATTCATATGATTAGAAGTTGCACCTATGGTGGTTAACGCTTTTACTGGGCAATCGGTACTCACCGCGATTCAGCGAAGATGACATAGGGCGCCAGTGGGCTCACAGAAACGCGGGGATCTCACTTGTAGGTGCTACGCCCTGCACGGCCAGCGTGAGCGCTTTGGGTACGTGTTCTGGCGCGAGTAGTCGCACATCGCGGTGGGGGAGCGGATCATGAACGAGGAGCCCGAAACGACGGTCGCCGATCTGCGTGCCCAGGTCGCGTCGCTCGAGCGACTTCCCTGATCTTGACGTCGAGGGAAGCATCCCAGAAGAGCTCGACGGGGCATTCATCCGCGTCGGAGGTATCTGGGCGGTGCCCCCGAAGTTTGCCGATGACTCGCCATTTAGCCAGGACGGGTACATATCGTCGTTCCGTATCGCGGGTGGTCGGGTGGCGTATCGCGGGAGGTGGATCCGCACGCGTCGCTTCGAAGCGAATCTCGCTGCCGGGCATCAGCTGTACGGGTACTACGGCAATCCCTACACCGATGACTTGAGTGTCCGTGATCTCGAACGACCTGAGCTTCGAACGGTGATGAACACCGCGCCCTTCGCGCACGCGGGTCGCCTCTTTGCTTCGAAGGAGGATGCCCTTCCCCTACGAGATCGACCCGGTTTCGCTCGAAACGCTCAGCGTCGGGCACGACTTCGACGGCAGATATCGCAGTCCGACGTTCACTGCCCACCCAAAACAGGATCGGGTCACTGGCGACCTCGTGTGCCACGGCTACGAGGCTGGTGGTCTCGCGACCGATGACCTGCGGGTGTACCTGATCTCCAACGAAGGGAGGGTCACTCGCGAGATTCGACTGAAGGTGCCCTACGTGAGCATGGTGCACGACATCGCCCTTACGGAAACGCACATCATCATTCCGGTCTTCCCGTGCGCCACGAGTCTCGAGCGCCTTCGATCTGGCGCGATCCACTGGGGATGGGATCCATGTCTTCCGAACTACTACGGTGTCTTGCCGCGAGACGGCGAGGCGGCAGATGTCCGCTGGTTCAAAGGTCCTGCCCGCGCAGTCGTCCACGCGCTCGAACGGACGGACCGAGGAGGGGCGGATAGTTCTTGAGGCCGTGATCTCTGATCGGCTCCGAGAGCGTGTGGGTAGGACCGGCGAAGACGCTCTCGAAGGAGTCCGTCAAGAGGTCGAACATGCCGTAACAGTTCTGTACCGGCCGCCGGGGCTGGCCGATGTGTGCCGTGTCGATGCGTCGAGCGTCGCTAAAGGCCGTGAAGGCGTATCGGAACGGCAGCCCGGATCTGCGTGGATCGATGCGGGCGAGGTCGGAGACGGGCTGCCCATCGAAGAGAACCTCGTCGCGAACACTCTCCTCGTCGCTAGCGAGATCGATCGTGATCCGACGGAAGACGGGGGTTCCGCGCACGGGATTCCACGGCGCGCCGTCGATGCTCGGAAAGAACGGGAACGGGTTCGCCGCTTCGTGCCGCGAGCCCCCTCGGCCGAGGAGGGCGACGGGTACCTCCTCGGCGTGGCGACCGACCTCTCGAAGAACACGTCGGAACTGGTAATCGCCGACACGCGATTGTTCGGAAGTGGCCCGATCGCCCGCGTGCAGTTGCCGTTCCTCTCCGACTTTCAGGTCCATGGCGCCTGGTTCACGGCCGCAGACCGTCCCCGACTCAGCTAGCGATGCCAAGCTCCACCACCGACTTCAGGACCTGCTCGTGACTGAGTCACTGGCAAGGCGGCGACGGTGCCTAACCGTTCGGGAAAGCTTCGGCTAGCTCAAGACCAGACTGTTGGCATGAAGTAGGGCACGGCGATGAACGTCGCCTCGATAGCGGTGATCTTCCCCGAGGCGATCCTGAACAGCTCGAGCATGTGCCAACTGTGCGGCTCCCGGAAGATCGACTTGACCTCGCGGCCGTCGGTGAGTTGGAACTCATCTAGCAGGCCTTTGTGGTCGATGAAGGCCCGACTCATGACGAGTCCACGCTCTTCATCGACGAGGAGGAAGGCTCGATCCCGAACGCGTTCGTTGAATCGGTACCTGCCGAGTTGAAACAGCGCCTTCGCGTCCGGAAAGGCCCTGCCGTTCTCGAATCGAATGCAGTCCTCGGTGAAATCGGTGCCGCGGATCTCGCCCGTGTTGTTCTCAAGGGTCGACCAGTAGCCGTCAGCGAGTGCGACGAGTACGTCCTCGGGTGCACGGTCGGCCGGGTCGAGCGGCAGGCTGAGCAGTGGGTTGTGCCGAAAGTCCGCGACGTCACCTATCGGAGTCGGTGGCCCTGAGAGATTCCGCGCGGTGGAGAAGATGTGCTCGCACTCGGTGATCTGCCCGGCCTCGGTGGAAAGCCGGATCGCCAGGAAGCCCGGAGTATCGAGGGTGCGAATCGCCGTGAAAATCCCGACCGTCCCGCGGTTCACGTCGACGACGGTGAGCGCCGGACCGAGCTCTTCGCTCACCGCGTCCCAGGTGCCATCCGGTAGCCGGAGCTCGACGTTGTTCTCGCTGAACCTCACTCCCGGCGCCAGCGGGGCGAGGCTCGGGTCGTGCGCGACGTACGCCTCGCGATACGCGATCGCGATCGCTTCGAGCGCCGCGCGCGGTTCCGCAGGTTGCTCAGCCACGCCTTCCCCGTTCCTGCTGCCGCCTTCGGAGACCGCGGATCCAAATGGCTCCTGATGATCTCATCTCTGCTCGCTGCAGATAACGCTAGGCCGCCGCATGCGCGATCGAAATGAACTGGTTCACAGAGCCGATTTCACAACTTGGGATCTTCGTCGCTTAGAACGCGACTCGCGAGCCATCTTGGCCGCACGAATTGGGAGGCGCCGTGTGTAGCCTGTGAACTGCTGCTTGGCGGCTAAGGATCGCCGTCCGATGCTAGGGACGGACCGAAGCCTCGATTGCCTCTCTCGAGTTGTCGACGAACGCGCGTCTGGCCTCGGCGGTTGCTTCGAACCAGTTCGCGTCCTTGTCGATGAGCAGTCCACCGGATCGTTGGTGGTAGACCTCGGGCTCATCGACACCTGGAGGAATGACGCCCTTGTCGCGGAAGGCGAGCGCCGCATCGATTAGTCGGCGCCGCGTCTGGATGATCATCGCGTCCGACGTCCCCAGGTTCTCCTCGCTGCGGTCGAGCATCGCGCCCATGGACTCGGTGACGACGTGATCTTCCATGGTCACGCTTGACAGACCGGTGTAGCTCGTCAACTGCCGAGCCTCGTCTCGATTGAGGTCGTAGTCGTTGTCAGCGAGGTGCGGGCTACGGAAACGTCCGTACCAGTCGTTCGTGCGAACGAGCGGGTTCTCCCGGTTTCCAGCGAGCGGGCCTTCGCCGAGCCCACTCGTGTCGGGCCGGCCACCTCCGGCCGATGCGGCCCTGCCTGCAAGGCCCGTCCCTTCCTTGGTCGCATTGAGCGCCAGGTCGACGAGCGGGGGAGCGGTCATCATCAGCCACATGACGTGCGTGTCGTCCATCGGCACCCACGCACGCAGACCGCGGTTCGCCATGACGGCGCCCTGGGGGATCATCGTGTAGCAAGGGAACAAGAAGTGCGCCATGCGCACGTAGTTCTTCTGTTCGCTGGCTTCGATGAAGGCCGCGTAGGTCGTGCCCCACTCGGTCTCGACGACCGAGAGCTTCGGGTGGCGGTCCGATGCCTGATAGCGAAGGAAATCGCCTTCGGCATCCTCGGGCTTTACGTGGCCGATGTGGAGCCAGGAGAAGTGCCCGGTGTCGATGTCACCCTCGAGTGCTTGCATCCAGTTGCAGTCGCGGACCATCGCTGTCTTGCAAAGCGCCCCGTCCACCATGTTGGCCTCGATCTCGGGCAGGGGAGGTGGCGTCTCGCGCGGGCCCATGTAGGTCCACACGACCCCGTTTCGCTCGACGCAGGGATAGGCCTTGGCCTTTATCCGGGCCTTGAAGTTGCTCTCCGGTGGCTCGATCGGCATGTCGACACATTGGCCGGTCTTGTCGAACTTCCAGCCGTGGTAGATGCAGCGGAGCCCGTTCTCTTCGTTTCGGGCGTAGTAGAGGCTGGCGCGTCGGTGCGGGCAGAGGTTGCCGATCAGGCCGACGTCGCCGCTCGTGTCACGGAACGCGACGAGCTCCTCACCGAGCAGCTTGACGCGCACCTGATCGCCGTCGGGCGCGGCGAGTTCGGCGGACAGCATCGCCGGTAGCCAGTATTGGCGGAACAGCTCGCCCATCGGAGTACCCGGGCCCACTTGGCAGAGCAGTTCATTTTCCTCTTGTGAAAGCATCTGTGCCCCTCCTTCTCGATGGCCCAAATTCGGCCAGCCGAACTACATCGTGTGCGCTTTATCGATCGCTCGGTATCCCCGTGGATCCGCGGTGCTTCTCTCGCCCACATCAGCGTCGAGTACTACGGGCAACCGTTGCACAGGGTCTGATGATATGAGATCTTATGATCTGTTCGATACGCTAATCGGGCTGACCAGGAAGTTCAGGCCAGCCTCACAAGCTCGGGGTTTCCCGTGCGCAGCATTGCCGAATTCGACGCCTAGACCGGCGTAAGCCGACCGCTCCCGGGGGGGAAAGAATGCTGCAGACGATCATCTTGTTCGCCGTGCTTGGCGCCGGAACCGGATCGCTCTACGCGTTGGCGTCGGTAGGTCTCGTCCTCACCTATCGCGGATCGGGCGTCGTCAACTTCGCCGCCGGCGCGATGGGGATGACCGGAACCTTTGCGTTCTGGGAGCTTGCCGACGTGTTCCATTGGCCGACGCTGCTAGCGCTGGTGTTCGGCGTCTCGCTCTCGGGATTCTTGGGGCTGCTTTGCCACTTGATGATGTCGCGCCTGCAACGGGCCAGCAACCTTACGAGGATCGTCGTCACCTTGGCGATGCTCGTGGCGCTCGAGGGTCTGGTCGGGCTCAAGTATCCGGCGAGCAACGTCTACACGGTCTTCGGGTTTCTCCCCGGTGGAGCGGTTCGCTTCGCCGGCACCGAGCTCGCCTGGAGCCGCTTGACGCTGATCGCGATCTCGATCGGCGTCACGTCGATCTTCGCTGTCGTCTACCGACGGACGCGCTTTGGACTGGCGACGAGCGCGGTCTCGGAGAACCGACAGGCTCTGACGACGCTCGGGTGGTCGGCCAACTCGGTCGCGGCGTGGAACTGGGTCCTTGGAGCTGCCCTTGCCGGGCTCGCCGGCATCTTGCTCGGACCGATTATCGGTGTCTCGGTCGGCCTCACGACTGCGCTCTTGTTGCCATCACTGGCCGCCGGTGTGATCGGGAACTTCCAGTCGTTCTGGCTGACGCTCGGCGGCGCGCTCGGCATTGGGATCGTGCAGGCGGAGCTCACCAGGTACGTGAACGTCAATGGTGTCCAAGACGCCGTGCCCTTCGCCGTGATCCTGGCCGTGATCGTCTGGCGTGGCCGCCGAATTCCCCAGCGCGGCAGCATCGCTGAGCGGCTCCCGTCGGTGACCAATGGAATCGTCCCCTGGAAGAAGGTCGCCGTCGCCGTCGGCCTGGCGTTTATCGCCATCAACTTGTTGCCGCTCCAGTGGGTGAGTGCGGTCATCACGACGATCGTCGGGGCGATCATCCTCGAGAGCATCGTGGTGGTCACCGGATTTGCAGGCCAGATATCGCTTGCGCAGTGGACGATCGGAATCGGCGCGGCATTCGTCACCGGCTGGCTCCGGGTGTGGGGCTTCCCGTTCTGGCTCGCGATCATTCTCGGTGTGCTCTCCGCTGTCCCGGTAGGGATCATCATCGGCAGCGCCGCGCTTCGAGCTCGTGGAATCAGCCTCGCCAT
Source organism: Acidimicrobiales bacterium (assembly GCA_036510575.1). Classification (GTDB taxonomy): domain Bacteria; phylum Actinomycetota; class Acidimicrobiia; order Acidimicrobiales; family Bog-793; genus DATCDR01. Next base: position 8,402 of record DATCDR010000124.1, read on the forward strand.
CGCCACGCTGGCGTTCGCGGTCTGCATCGTGAGCCTCGTGCTCACCAATCCGAGCTTTAACGCCAACGGGAACGGCTTGGCTATCGGCAACTTCTCACTCTTTGGGATCAGTTTCGTCTCGACGTCGCATCCGCAGCGCTTCGCGATGCTCTGCGTGGTGGTACTCGTCGTCGTCGGTGTGATCGTCTCGAATACCAGACGCGGCCGAAGCGGCCGCCAGATGCTGGCGGTCCGGACGAACGAGCGGGCCGCCTCGGCGCTCGGGTTGAACGTCGTCGGCGTGAAGCTCGGGGCGTTCTGCTACGGCGCGATGATCGCTGCGCTCGGTGGCATCTTGTCGGTCATCGAGTTCCCGATCGCGATCTTCACGACCGGAACCTCTGGGGGAGACATCTTCCAGAACATCCAGCTGATCGACTTCGGCGTGCTCGGTGGAGTCGGGTATGCCGGAGGACCGGTCTTCGGTGGCCAGGGGCAGCCGGGCGGTATCGCCACCGAGGTCTTCACCTACTTGTCGGCCAACGCGCAGACCTACGTCACGTTGGTGTTCGGATTTCTCTCGCTCTTCGTGTTCATCCAGGCGCCGAATGGACTCGCTCGGATGCAAAAGGACATCGGGTACAAGAAGCAGACCAAGCGGCGTGCGAAAAAGGGCCTCCAGCCGATACCGCGCACGAAAGCGATCGTGTTGCCAACCGAGCTGCCGCCACCGTCTGCGGTCGAGTCGGCAGTACTCGAAGTCGAGGGCCTCTCGGTCTCCTTCGGTGCGGTGCGCGCGGTGAACGACGTGAGTCTCACCCTTCGCTCCGGCGAGATCCTCGGCATCATCGGGCCGAACGGCGCAGGCAAAACGACACTGATCGACGCGCTCACCGGCTTTACGGAGGCCCAGAGCGGCTCGGTGAAGCTCGACGGCGTGGAGATTCGAGGCCTCGCACCACGGCAACGAGCGAATCTTGGAATCGGTCGCACGTTCCAGTCCCTAGAGCTGTTCGAGGACCTCTCCGTCTACGAGAACATCCTTGCGGCGTGCGAGGAGCGTGGCATCGCCGTCTGGCTAAAGGACACGGTCCACCCCGGAAAGCCGAAGCTCACCGATGCCGCGTTGACGGCTATTCGTGAGCTCGGGATCGAAGTCGTGCTCGAGCGCCAGCCGTCCGAGATCTCCTATGGCATGCGACGGCTCACCGTGATCGCGAGAGCGATCGCAGCCAAGCCTCGCGTCCTTTTCATGGATGAGCCCGCGGCCGGTCTCGACGAACGCGAGCGATCCGAGCTCGTTCGCATCATTCGACACCTTGCAAGGGATTGGAACATGGCGATTCTGCTCATCGAACACGACGTGGCCATGGTCTCTGCGGTCTCGGACCGCATGATCGCGCTCGACTTCGGTGCGACGATCGCGTTCGGCGAACCGGACGAGGTTCGGGCACATCCCTCGGTCGTCGCCTCGTATCTCGGCATCGATGAGGACGAAGTCGCGGTGAGCTCCGGAGGAACCGCGCAGGTGGCAACGGCGGCGGGCGTCAGCGTCGCCGAGGATGCCTCGACCGCGCCATAACGATCCAAATGTATGATATCGACTGATATCATTTGGGCGCTGTTGGTCAGAAAGCGAACAGCGGCTGACGTACCCCGGTCGCCTTTGACGGTCGGTGCGGTGGGGAAATACAACATCGAGAATTGGGGGGAACATGTTCAGAGGAAAACGGAGCGCGCGCGCCGGTGGCGCGACGCTTGTCGCCGCAGCACTGACGTTGCTGGTGGGCTTCACGCCTCCGGCACTCGCGAGCCAGAGCCACGCAGCCAAGGCGCCGATCAACATCGAGTCGATCTCACTGACTTCAATTCCGGGCTTCGACGAGATCGGAGGAGAGACCGCAGACTTTGACTGGATCAACGCGCATGGCGGGATAGATGGACACCAGGTCAACTTGACCCAGTGCTACATCGGCTCGATCATCTCCGAAAGCCCGACCGCAGCGGCGGGATGCGCACAGCAAGCGGTTGCGAACCATGATCTCGCGGTCGTCGGGAGCTTCAGCAACTATGACTCCGATGTCCTTCCGACCCTCCAGTCGGCGAATATCGCGGACTTCGGAGATTTCCCGAGTACGCCGATCGACGCCACGAACGGGGACTCGTATCCGTTGATCCTTTCGACGGTCTTCTTCGATACCGGCCTCAGTGAGGAGCTCGCCGTCGATGGCAAGTGCAAGACGATTGGTGCGCTCATTTCGTCAGGTCTGCCGACGACGAACCAGGCTGCACGGGCTATCGCCGCTGGCGCCAAGTTTTACGGCGCCAAGGTCGTTGCCCCCGTGCTTGTCTCAACGACTCAGGCTGACCTCGCACCGGCAGTTGCCACGCTCGAGAGCGAAGGCGCGACCTGCATTGCGGACGCCGCGGCGACGAACCAGGCGACTGCAATCGTGACCGCGGTAAGTCAGTCCGGTATCCAAGAGAAGATCGCTGGTATCGGTCCGGCATTCTCTCCAAGGACGATTGCCGCCCTCGGGCCGCTGGCGAACGGTCTCTTCATCGACCAGACCGCACAGGTCGATTCGCAGACGAGCGATTGCCCTGGCTACACGACTCAGGAGAAGCTCTTCTGCTTGCAGATGCAGACCTACGAGCCGAATGTCATCTCAGTGGGCAATGCTGACTGGCCGACGTATGGAGCCTCTGTCGGCTTCGTCATCGTCATCAAGTATATGATCGCTCACAAGCTGGCATTGACGCCGAAGAACTTCCGAAAGGCAATCCCGCTTGCAGGAAACATCATTACGAGCTTCTTTGCACCGGTGAACTTCGCCTCGACCGGTCCGGTGAAGGGCTTCCCGAGGATCCATGCCGCGTCGGCGAACTTCTTGACGATTCAAAATGACGTGATCGTTCCGATCGACCGGAGGAACCACAACGTCTCGGACGCGATGGTGAAGTACCCGAACGGTTAACACCCACTAGTTCCGGAGCGAGCGTCGCGAGGGCGTCTCGATCCCGGCGAGTGGACAGTCAGTACGAAAGAACCCCTGGCGAGTTTCGCCAGGGGTTCTTTGCCGTGGGGCACCACTCGCGTTCGTTGACCGATGCACGGGCTCCATGCGTTGGGCGAGATCTTGTGCACCCTGCGGATCGAATCGATCACGACGCTCCTAGGCAGGCCCGAGACTGCCCTGGAACAGCAGTGCCGGGCCCTCTGGGACTCTGAGGGTCTTGCCACCGTTCTGCGGGCGAGGGGAGATCAGAGACGGCGGAGCATCGCCGCGCCGAGCGGTTCTGGTCACGAAGGTGGATGGAAGATCTCGCTTGTCGCTAGCTGTCGCGACAAGAAGTTCCGCGCGTCATCCC
>DATCDR010000125.1:0-9682 GCA_036510575.1 Acidimicrobiales bacterium
CTCGTGCTGATCGGCTGGACACCGTCAGCTTCGGGGAGCTCTCCGCGTTTTTGGCGGACCTACTTTTTCGGGCCGCCCACGCTGCTCAAGGGTGGGGAATTTCAGTGATCGAGTCTGGGGAGAGTTCCGTGATCGTTACCATTTGTGTTCGCCCACAAAGTCGTGGCAAGACAAGGCGGCGCCGATGCGAGCACGGGTGGGCCAAGTGCCCACTTGCTGCTCACTCACCTAGGGCTCGGCTGGTTCAATGACGGTGTGCGTCAGAGCCGAATCGGCTGCCAGCGCGAGGTCGGTGTCGACACCTACCGGCGGTCTCGGCGACGCGGCATGATCGGCCAGGCGCGAAACTTGCGTGCGTAACGACGCGGTGACCGCTCAAAGTTGCGAGGCAGAATTTCCTCGCTGTCGGGCGCGACCACATTCAAAAACCGGCGGTTAGGATTTCTCCACCACGACGTGTGTGGCTTGTTCTGTCTGCGGTGTCGAACGGCACCTCTATCCCTTTGTCAGAGGTGCCAGATGAACGCAGTCATGGATCAGTTAGCTGAGCGCTTTTCAGGGGTTCGGTCCTTGACCGAGGTCCTCGCAGGCCCGCTCTCCGCAGAAGACCAGGCCGCGCAGTCGATGCCGGACGCCAGCCCGACGAAGTGGCACCAAGCACATACGACCTGGTTCTTCGAGACGTTCATCCTGGGTCCGAACTTGCCGGGATATGAGCCATTCCACCCGGCGTTTGGCTATTTGTTCAACTCGTACTACGAAGCGGTCGGAGCCCGACATCCTCGGCCGATCCGCGGGCTACTCACCCGACCTTCGCTCGAGGAGGTTCGCGGTTATCGCGCCCACGTCGACGCCTCGATGCAGCGCCTACTTGGTGGCCACATCGACGAGTCGACTTCATTGCTCATCGAGCTCGGGTTGCACCATGAGCAGCAACATCAAGAGCTGTTGCTGATGGACATCAAGCATCTGTTCTCCTGTAATCCCCTCCGGCCTGCATATCGGCCACGTCGCGATGAGGCCGCGAGCAGGTTTCGTCCGATCTCCTGGAAAGAGTTCCAAGGGGGCGTGGTCGAGATCGGCCATCAGGGTGTGGGCTTCGCGTTCGACAACGAATCTCCTCGGCATCACGCCTACCTCGAGCCATATGCGCTCGCGGATCGGCCGGTGACGTGTGGCGAATGGCTCGAGTTCATCGCTGACGGTGGCTACGCGCGGGCGGAGTTCTGGCTGTCGGAAGGCTGGAACACCGTGGCGGCGGAGCGCTGGCAGGCCCCGCTCTACTGGTCGATGGGCGATGACGGCTGGGAGATCTTTACCCTCGCTGGACCTCGTCAGGTCGACCCGAATGAGCCGGTCTGCCACGTCAGCCTCTTCGAGGCGGACGCGTTCGCCAGATGGGCCGGTGCGCGCCTTCCGTCTGAGACCGAATGGGAGTCAGCAGCCGCAGGAGTCCCAGCAGTTGGTCAGCTGCTCGATCTCGACAGCCTGCACCCTCGATCGGTCAACGACCCAGACTCCGCCGGGCTCTTCGGTGACGTCTGGGAGTGGACGTCGTCGGCGTATCAGCCGTACCCCGGTTTCGCCACCGCACCTGGAGCGGTCGGGGAGTACAACGGCAAGTTCATGGTCAACCAATACGTGCTGCGCGGCGGTTGTTGTGTCACGCCGGCCGATCACGTGAGGGCCACATATCGGAACTTCTTCCCTGCTGCTTCGCGCTGGGCGTTTTCCGGTGTTCGCCTCGCGAAAGACCTATAAAAAATCTCTATGGGGGACTCGATGGTCGAAGTACACGCACATATCGCCGAGGGCGCACGGCGTGACGCACTTATGCGTGACGTTCGGATCGGACTCACCGCGGCAGCGAAGTCGATTCCGCCGACGTGGTTCTACGACGAGGTCGGAAGTGAGCTCTTTGAGGACATCACCAGGGTGCCCGAGTACTACCCGACGCGCGCCGAACGATCGATACTGCTCGAGCGAGCAGATGAGATCGTCCAGATCTCCAAAGCCGACACGCTCGTCGAGCTCGGGTCCGGCAGCTCTGAGAAGACCAAGGTGCTACTTGACGCAATGGTGCGCGCCGACTCCTTGGCGCGCGTCGTTCCCTTCGACGTCAGTGAGACCATGTTGGTCGGAGCTGCCGAGGAGCTGAACGCCGCGTATGGCGTGCCGGTCCTCGCCGTCGTCGGAGATTTTCGCGAGCACCTCGACAAGATCCCGACCGAGGGTCGCCGCCTGGTCATATTTCTCGGTGGAACCATCGGCAACCTCGCACCGGGCGAACGAGCCCGGTTCCTCCTCGATCTTCGAGCGACGATGGACAGTGACGACTGGCTGCTGATCGGCACGGACCTCGAAAAGGACGTGGATCGTCTCGTTGCCGCCTATGACGACGCGGCCGGTGTGACCGCAGCATTCAATCGAAACGTGCTTTCGGTGCTGAACAACGAACTCGGGGCCGACTTTGATCCGGAGTGCTTCGATCACGTCGCGCTCTGGAACGACGAGGATCGGCGAATCGAGATGCGCTTGCGGGCGACGTGCGACCAGACAGTTGAGATTGCCGACCTCGATCTTCGGATCGAATTCATCGAGGGTGAGGAGATTCTCACCGAGATCTCTTCCAAGTTCACAAAAGAGCGTGTGACTGAGGAACTGGCGGCAGCGAACTTCCTCGTCGGTGGTTCTTGGACCGACGCCCCGGGCGACTTCTTGGTGACGCTCGCCCACCCTGGAAGCTAGGGGCGAGAAGCTACGACTCGGTTGTCGCTTCGCTCGGCGAAGCGCCGCTAGCTAGGTCGACGACCCGGCATGGGATCTCGGCGTTCTCGTCAATCCAGTAGCTCGCGCAAACTCGGTGGTAGCCGTCGGCGATGGTGAGCGCGAAGCCATGCCGGATGTTTCCTCGAACGAGTAGGACTGGCGAGAGCATCTCGCCGCTCCGTATCTTCGCGAGGTCGCTCGCGACGTGGGCGTTGGTCTTCTTCAACAGGTTGAGCCGGCTCGCGCGAAGCAGGTCCTTCGCCTGGTGCCGAACGGTTGGTGCGCTCCGGAGGGTGTTGACGAGCGTCGTCGCGGCGAGTTGGGGCATCAACAGGCTGAGGTAGTTGACGGCGGCCGGGAAGTCGTGCTGCTGCGGTTCGGTTTGCCAGTGCTCTTGTGGCATCGGGTGCAGTCCTCTTTGCGGCTCCAGGTGTGCATCGAGCCTACGTCTCGGACCGGCGCTAACGAAAGCTCTGGTGAGCGCGATTTGGTGCACTTTCGTGCGATACTGACCTCGAAGCCGCGAAGTCGGCTCAATCCCGGACGGCCCGGGCGAACCGCGTTCGTCGTCGTGCCCTGGGTTCCAATAGCTCAAGTCTCGTCGGTCTCTCCCTGCTGCGCCCGGACCCGCGCTTACCGGGATTGACACCGCTTTTTTGCGCGGTGGACGCGCGCGCTTCTACGTATCTCATCTGAAAGGCGATCATGTCGACTGACGTCGCGTCCAGCCCTGGTGCCGACAGCCAAACCCTCGCGGAATACCCCTCGCGCGATGAGGTGCAACCTTCAGCTCGGTTGCTCTCCGGCCTCGAGCCGGCGCTCGCGCCCGCGCCGAGCCTGCCTGGTCAGTTATTTACCGCGCTGATCGTCTTCGGCCCGATCGCCGGCATCGTGCTCGCCACTGTCGCGCTCGTCCGCACTGGAAGCGTGAGCATTCTCGATCTCGTACTGCTCGTGGTGTTCTACGCGCTGAGCGGACACGGACTTACTGTCGGCTACCACCGGATGCTCACCCACCGGTCCTTCAAGGCTGCTCGTTGGGTCAAGATCACCTTGGTGCTCTGCGGTTCGTTCGGCTTTGAGGGCAGCGTGAACGGTTGGGTTGCCAACCACCGGCGTCACCACGCCTTCACCGACCGTATCGGCGACCCGCACTCGCCGTATGCCTACGACGAAAAGCCGATGGGGCTCGTGATCGGCGCCCTTCACGCACACGTCGGATGGCTGTTCCAGGGCCAGGCTACCGATGAGGAGCGCTGGGCACCCGATCTTCTCGCCGACCACGATCTCGTTGTAATCAGCAATCTCTTCCCGCTCTGGTGCGTGTTGTCCCTGGCGTTGCCGACCTTTATCGGTTGGTGTTTCACCGGGACGCTTTCCGGCGCGGTCGGTGGGCTTATCTGGGGCGGCCTCGTTCGTATGTTCTTGCTGCACCACAGCACCTTCGCGGTGAACTCGGTCTGTCATATCTGGGGCAAGCGGCCCTTCACCACGACCGCTTCGGATCGCTCGACGAACTTCGCGCCGCTCTTTTTGCTCTCGATGGGCGAGAACTGGCACAACCTGCACCACTCCGCGCCCACGCTCGCGCGCTTTGGCGTCGACCGTGGGCAGGTGGATTCGTCCGCCCGGCTGATCTGGCTTCTGGAGCGATTCGGAGCAGCTTGGGATGTGCGCTGGCCCGAGGAGAAGCGACTCTCGCAGCGGCGCCGCGTTCTTGGGTTGTCAGCGGCCGAGACTTCGGTAGGGGCCTCCGCGGGCTGACACGCCGCGTACAACGGCCGCAAATGGCCGGTCTCGCGTTTCCAGAGTCCTCTAGCGCTCACTAGGGTGGTGAGATGAAAGCGACGCGCTAGTGAGCGAGCTTGACAAGCGGATCCCGCAGCTGTTTGCGCTGGTGACCGAGGCGCTTGCGGGCGCGACCGAGGCGTTGCTCGGTGGTGAGACCCGCGTCGGTAGGGCAGTCGTGGACGCTGATCACAAGATCGACGAGATCACGAGCGAGCTCGAGCGTGCCGTTTGGGACGAGATCGACGCCAGCCCGGTATCTGGGGCTCCGCTTCGCCACTTGGTCGGACTGCTGTTGATTCTTCCAGAGCTCGAACGGAGTGCCGATCTCGCTGAGCACATCGCACAGCGAGCAGTCAACAACCTCGGAGCTTCGATGAGCCCGACGAGTCGCGGCATCGTCCAGCAGATGTCCGACGTCGCCCTGCAGATGTGGAGCGTTGCCGCCGACTCCTTTACCGAGGGGATCTCGAGAGCCGAGGAACTCGCCCTCGCAGACGACGAAATAGACGAGCTACGCGATCGGCTGATCGAGGAGAGCAAGCGCGACTCGATGGCCAACGAGACTGCGAGCCAGGTGGCGATGCTTGCCCGCTTCTACGAGCGACTGGGCGACCACGCCGTCAACCTCGGCAGAAGGATTGCCTCGATCCCGAGCCTCCGGCTCTCGCTCTAGAACCGAGCGCGACTGCGACCGAGAGGTCGCGGCTGCTCGCTTCGGCTTACATAATCTGGCGCGAACGGGCCGACACCACGCAAAACGGCGTGCTGGCGTGATGTCGGCTCGTCGCGTAGTCAGCCCCAGGTGCGATGGGCGACGCTCGTGACCAGCTCGAGCTTTGCGCGCTGCTCGTCAGCGGTCATCGGAGCGTTCGCCGCGGACGCGAACCCGCACTGTGTTGAGATCGCAAGTTCCTCGAGCGGCTTATGGGTCGCTGCCTCTTCGAGGCGGGACTCGACGAGCTTGGCATCCTCGAGTGGCGCCGCCTTTGTGGTGAGCATGCCGAGGACGGCGACCGTTCCGGGCTTCACGAGCGAGATCGGTCCGAAGTCTCCTGCTCGGTCCGAGTCGTACTCGAGGAGGACGACGTCGACGTCGAGGTTCGGGAACAGCGGCTCAGCGATCGTCGCGTAGCCACCTGAGGAGTGCCACTGCCCGGCCCCGCCGTTGCCGCGGCAGACGTGGAGCGCTCTCGTGACCTCGAGCCCTTCGAACACCGAGGAGTCGAGCGCCGCGTCGAAGGCGATTTCGGCGTCGAGGTCGTGTCCCTGGGCCGCGTGCCAGGCGCGGTTCTCCGGATCACAAAGCGAGCCGTAGTTCGGCGCGTCGAGCTGGAGGTAGTCACAGCCCTGCTCGACGAGCCAGGCGCCGATCGAGTGAATCCAGTCGCGCACGTCGCTCAGGTACGCCTCGCAGTTCTCGTAAGCGGCCGTTGAAATCGTGTCCGACCAGTAGCGGCGGTGATAGCTCGGAGCGGCGATCGTGTACTTGGTCGGTGCGCTCGAGTTTGCCTTCAAGAAGGGAAACTCCTGGCCCGGATGGGATCCTTCCACAGGTCGAATCTTCTCGACGACTGCCGCGAACGTGCCGCCGCCGGTGAATCGACCTGGTGCCTCGACCACGGTCGCAGGGTATGAGCTCCTGCCCTCGCGGGTCTCGAGCCCCTGGAGAAACGGCCGAGTGAGCGACCATCCCGAGCGGCGCATCTCTCCGTCGGTGATCACGTCGAGCCCGACCGACTCTTGGAGCTGGATCGCGCCAAGCACGGCTTCGTCCTCAACTTTGGCCAGCTCATCTTTGGTTGCGGTGCCCTCTGTAAAGGCCTTTCGAACCGCGAGCAGTGACTCGGGCTGGAGCAAGCTGCCGACGTTCTCGGCTCGGTATCTCTTCGATGCGGTCAAGACGGGTCCCCTTTGTCGTGCTGGATGCCTTCGAGGCATCCAAGCGGGTCGGTGGTACAGCTGTTGGAGGTCTTTTTCAGCCCTTGTCGGTGCCGCGGCGCCGACGCCGGCTCAGAACGTGATGACGAGGCGGCCCCGCACCCCGCCTGCGCTTAGGCGCTCCTGGGCTTTAGCGGCGCGTTCGGGGGGAAAAGTGTCGGCCACCCGAAGGGTCAGCGCGCCAGATTCTGCGAGGCGCCCAAGTGCGTCGAGTGCCACCTGGTTCTCGGCGTAATCACTGACCCGGACCTGGATGATGGCGATGTCGCGCTCGGGCTCGCCGGCGAATAGCCGCACCGCGGCGATTTTCCCGCCGTCTCGCACCGCACCGAGAACCGGTGCACCGATCACCGCCGCGTCGAGGACCGCGTCGACGCCGTCGGGGTAGAGCGCACGGACGCTCGAGACGAGATCGTCGGCCCGATCGAGAAAAGTCGTCGCGCCAAAGCCGAGAACGGTCTCCTCGTCGCTAGATGACGCGGTGGCGATCACGTTCAGGCCGTCGGCCTTGCCGAGCTCCACGCCATAGGACCCGACCGCGCCTGCCGCTCCGGTTACGAGCAGCGTCGATCCACGCGGTAGTTCGAGCAGGTCGAGCGCTCGTCGGACCGTAAGTCCGTTCATTGGAATCGTGGCGGCCTCAATGAGGCTGGCGTTGGCGGGGATCTTGGCGACAGACGCTGCGGGCACGACGCAGAACTCCGACTGCGCGCCCCTTCCCGTTCGTTGGGGAACCACGATCGCCATTACCTGGTCGCCTACGTCCCATGATGAGCCACTGCCGACGGCATCGATGGTGCCTGCTGCTTCCATCCCCGGCACATAGGGCGGCTCTTTGTCGGCGAGGGCGGCCGCGGCGGTTCCGGATCGGAATCCGATGTCGGTTGGATTCACCGTTGCCGCAGCGACACGGATTCGGACCTCACCCGGTCCCGGTTCGGGGGTGGGCAGCTCCACGACTTCCAACGCTTCTGGACCACCGAAGGTCCTGACTCCTACAGCTCGCATGCGGGCACTGTATCGCCGGGATCGCGAGTTCTGTGCGGGAAAATCGCCGGCCGCAGTAGCGTCTCTCTGGCCCATCGAATGCATGGGATCGAGTTGGAGGAACAGATGCCGCTGCGCGAAGACTACCCAGACGCTCGCGAGTACAACCTGGCGACTGCCAAGGAGCTGCGCGAGACGGGCGACGTCACCGGTGACTTCGCGGGCCGCACGATTCTCATTTTGACCACGACTGGGGCAAAGAGCGGCAACAAGCACGAGACGCCGCTCGGCTACACCGACCTGAATGGCCGGATCCTGGTCTCCGCGGGCGCCGGTGGTTCGGACAAGCACCCTGCCTGGTATCACAACCTCGTCGCGAATCCCGAGGTCACGGTAGAGATTCCAGGCCGAACCTTCCAGGCGACCGCTACGCCCACAAAGGGCGAGGAGTACGCAGCGATCGCGGCCGACCGGCTGAAGACGAATGCCGGTTTTGCCCGGAATCAGTCGCGCACTACGCGCGTGATCCCCTTGATTTGGCTCGATCCGATCGACTGACGCGCACCGGCCTTATTCGCCAACTTCGTGAGGCAGGCTGTGTCGCGGCTGAAGAGGAGGCCGATGAGCTGCTCGGCGCAGCGGCCGGACCAGAGCACCTCGCGTCGATGCTTGCTCGCCGGGTCGAGGGCGAGCCGCTTGCGTGGATCGTCGGCTCCGTTCTCTTCTGCGGCGTCCGAGTGCTCGTCCATCCTGGCGTGTACGTCCCGCGATGGCAAAGCGAGCCGCTCGTGCGGCGTGGCGCTTCGCTTCTCGAAGATGGAGGACGAGCTGTCGACCTCTGCACGGGGTCTGGCGCGTTGGTGCTTGGCCTGCGGGCGCTCGCTCCCCTTGCTCGGGTGGTGGGAACCGAGATCGACGCCGCCGCAGCCGCGTGCGCCCGGGCGAACGGAGTCGAGCTCTACGAAGGCGAGCTCGACGCGGCACTGCCGCGTTCGTTCGAGGGGACCGTCGATCTCGTGATCGGCGTCGTGCCCTACGTTCCGCGCGCCGAGCTCCAATACCTGCCGCGCGACGTCCTCAGATACGAGCCGACGATGGCGCTAGACGGTGGGCTCGACGGCAGCGAGTTCTTGCATCGGGCTGTCGGTTTGGCGACGTGGGCACTTCGGGGCGGCGGCGTCTTGCTATTAGAGCTCGGCGGCACCGAAGACGAGGTGATCCGGCCAGCGCTGGTCGCCGCCGGGTTCGAGGCGGTCGAGTCGATCCTCGACGAGGAGGGTGATCTTCGGGCGATTGAAGCGGTTCGAGTCGCTTCGAAGTAGCGCCGGCGCTCGTGTGGCTACGGTAGATGCGCGTTTTAAAAAAGGAGATTCGATGCCACGACGTTCTGAGGTGAGCGACGCACAGGAGTACAACCGACTGACCGCGGAGGAGTTCCGCGCCAACAAGGGCAAGACCCTTGGAGACTTCGAGGGAAGGCCGATCCTGCTGCTCACCACGATAGGAGCCAAAAGCGGGGCCGAGCGCGTGAACCCACTGATCTATGCCGACTATGGCGACCGAGTAATCGTCTGTGGCGCAGTCGGAGGCGCGGATACGAATCCTGGTTGGTACTTCAACATCCTCGCTCACCCGGACGTGCGCATCGAGGTCGGTGAAGAGGACTTCAGGACGACCGCGATCGTGACGAGCGGCGCTGACCGTGACGCGATCTTCGCCGAGCGCTGTGCGAACTCACCGGCGTTTAACCAGTACCAGGCGATGACCAAACGTGTCATCCCGATCATTGCCTTTCCGCGGCCCTAAGAGCTGATAGTTGGACGCTCCTAAGGAACCTGGCGCGCGCGCCGCTTGCTCGATCCACTTCTGCAGCTCCGGTCGCTTGAGGTCCTCCAGGTTCTTTACCTTGAGGTACCGAGTCCGGTCGCGCGTCCCCAGAGGTGGCGGAAACTCGAAGTTGGCCCCACCCAGGAAGACGACATTCACCGAAACGTCGTAGGGGGCTAATTCGATGAGCCATCCGAGTTCTGATAGCCCGTAATACCCTCTTTTTCGGCTGACCGGACTTCCGGAGTTAGTAGGCATTTTTGACGGTCTCTGATCACGTTTTCCCTGCTCATCGCGCGGCGAGATAGCAGAAATGGGCTAAAGCTGTAGGCACACGAATAGTAGACGTGATCAGCACATCGATGTAATC
>DATCDR010000126.1:0-16092 GCA_036510575.1 Acidimicrobiales bacterium
GAGCGCGACCACGTCAACCTCGAGACTCGATGCCGTCACCGAGAAGCCTTCCGGTGGTCGCACCATCGAGTCGGCGTGGCTCATCCAGACGTCAAGCGGGCCGTCTCCACCGACGAGCAGGCCCGACGGGGCGGCAACCGAGATCGCGGTTCTCCCGTACTCACCGCTGCCGGTTCGAGCTACCTCACCACCGAGCTGGAGACAGAGCAACTGGGCGCCATAGCAGATACCGAGAATCGGCACGCCAAGCTCGTAGATCGCCGGGTCGATGCGGGGCGCGACCTCGGCATAGACCGACGCGGGGCCACCGGACAAGATGATTCCGACCGGATTTCGCTCTCGGAGCTCCTCTGCGGTGATCGACCACGGCACGATCTCTGAGTAGACCTGGACCTCACGTACCCGTCGGGCTATCAGCTGGGAGTACTGCGCGCCGAAGTCGACGACGAGGACCGTGTCGAAGGGGCTCATCCCTTTACGCTACTGCCGAGCTGCCTCGCGCGAGGCGATCAAATCAGTGATTTCTGCCGGTAATTCCGGCCCGAAACCGCCGGCAGAAGCGCAACCGCGCACGACGATCAGCCTGTGTGATGAACGGCTAGGCAGCGGAAAGCAAGCTCGCGTAGAGCGCCGCGGTTCGGGAGGCGACCGCCTGCCAAGTGAAGTGATCCTGAACCCGCTCACGTCCCGCAAGACCCATCGCGGCCGATAACGCCCCGTCCAAAAGGAGGCCATTCACGCGCTCCGCAAGCGCCGCACCGAGACCGCTCATGTCGTCTGGAAGCGGAACGAGGTAGCCGGTGACGCCATCGACGACAATCTCGGGAATCCCCCCGACGGCGGTAGCAACCACGGGTGCTGCACAGGCCATCGCTTCGACGTTGATCAATCCGAAGGGCTCATACGTCGACGGGCAGACGAACACCGTCGCGTGGCTGAGCAACTGGATCACCTCGATGCGGGCCAGCATCGTCTCGATCCAGTGCACGCCTACCCGACGCCCTTTGAGCGAAGCAGCCCGACCTGCCATCTCGGCACCGATCTCTGGCGTGTCGGCGGCGCCGGCGAGAAAGACGAGTTGTGCCCCCGGGGAGATGAGCTCTGCCATGTCGAGCAGGTGGCCGATCCCCTTTTGCGCAGTGACTCTGCCGATCCACATCACGATCGGAAGGTCCGGATCGATACCGAGACGCTCGAGAACCTCGGTCCCGAGGTCGGGCCGGTACTGCTCGGCATCGATGCCGTTGTGGATCACCACCACCTTCGCCGGATCGAGCGCGGGGTAGATCCGCCGCACGTCTCGAGCCATGTCCTCTGAGACCGCGATCACCGCGTCGGCTGAGTCGATCGCCGTCTTTTCACAAAAGCTGGAGAGGGCGTAGCCGCCGCCCAGCTGCTCGGCCTTCCATGGTCGAAGCGGCTCGAGGCTGTGCGAGGTCATCACGTGCGGAATGCCGTAGATCAGCTTCGCGAAGTGACCGCCGAGGTTCGCGTACCAGGTGTGACTGTGGACGATCTCAGCATCACCTACGGCCGCCGCCATCCGCAGATCCACCGCCATCGCCTGCAGCGCCGCCCCGGCGCCCTCACGCGGCAGCTCGCTCCAGGGCTCATAGGCACCTGCCACGAGCGCCGAGTTACGCGGGGCCCCAAAGCACTGCACCTCGAGATCGACGAGCTTGGCGAGCTCCCTGCTCAAGTACTCGACGTGGACCCCTGCCCCGCCGTAGACCTCGGGCGGGAACTCCCTCGTCAACATGGCGACCTTCACCGCCGATGGACCTCGCCACCCTTGCCGACGACGATGACGCCGCGATCAGAGATCGTGAAGCTCGGGTCGACCCAGCCTGCTTCGAGGTCCAGCACTGCTTCTGACTCGACCTTGACGTTCTTGTCGAGTATCGCCCGACGAACGACCGCATCCGGCCCGATGATCACGTCGTTCATCAGCACCGAATCCTCGACGAGCGCTCCGGACTCAACGATCACCCCTGGCGAGAGGATCGACCTTCGGACGGTACCGCCACTCACGATGACGCCACCGCTCACAAACGAGTCGATCGCGTGACCGACGCGCCCGGGCTCTTCGAAGACGAACTTCGCGGGCGGCAGCTCTGCGGGAAGCGCAGTGTAGATCGGCCACTCGTGGTTGTAGAGGTTGAAGATCGGATGCACCGAGATGAGATCCATGCTGGCGTCGTAGTAGCTGTCGAGCGTCCCGACGTCTCGCCAGTAGGCGCGATCTCTCGGGGTTGCGCCAGGAACCCGGTTATTCGAGAAGTCGTAGTAGTCCGCATCGCCGGCGGCGACCATCGCTGGGATGATGTCGCCGCCCATGTCGTGGCCCGAACCAGGGTCGTCGCTGTCTTTTCCAAGTATGTCGAGGAGAACCCCGGTGGAGAAGATGTAGTTGCCCATCGAGGCCAACACCTGGGTGGGGTCATCGTCGAGCGGCTTTGGATTCGTCGGCTTTTCGAGGAAGTCCTGAACCCGCGTCCCGCTTCCCGGTTCGATCACGCCGAACTGGGACGCCTCGCCGATGTCGACCCGGATCCCGGCGATGGTGACCCCTGCCCCGCTTTCGAGATGCTGGTCGAGCATCTGCTGTGGGTCCATCCGATAGATGTGATCCGCACCGAAGACGCATACATAGTCCGGCTGCTCGTCACCGATGATGTTCAGGTTCTGAAAGACGGCGTCGGCCGAGCCCGAGAACCACTGCCGCCCACGTCGCATCTGTGCGGGCACCGTCGTCACGTAGTTACCGAGCAGGGTCGACATGCGCCAAGTCCGGGAGATATGGAGGTCGAGGCTGTGGCTCTTGTACTGCGTGAGCACGACGATCTTCAAGAGCCCGGCGTTGACCAGGTTCGAGAGCGCGAAGTCGACCAATCGATACTGCCCGCCGAACGGCACTGCGGGCTTCGCGCGGTCGAGCGTGAGTGGCATCAGCCGCTTACCCTCGCCGCCTGCCAAGACGATCGAGAGCACCTTCGCCATTACGTCACCGTACTACCGCGCATCTGTGAAATACGGCCGATAAGTCCACGTCGAGCGCGCCGACAAGTTCGTCCACACTCCGTTTCGAGCGGTGCCAACGCCGTGGCCGGCGCGTGAACGCTGACCTGCGACAGAGCCAGGCGGGACAGCGCCACACCCGCATCGGAGAAACGACGACTTGTTGTGGCCATCGCCACAGAGTGCGTGTCCAGATCGGATGCGCAAGACTTGAGCGATGCTCGATCAGACCATCGCCTACTTTTCGATGGAAATCGCCATCGACGACGACATCCCAACCTTTAGTGGCGGCCTTGGCGTGCTTGCTGGCGATTTTCTCCGGGCGATCGCCGACGGCGCGGTACCAGCGGTCGGCGTGACACTCCTTTACCGAGGTGGCTTCTTCCATCAGAGCCTCGACAGCTCCGGCCATCAGGTCGAGAGCCCCGTCGTCTGGAACCCAGCCGACCGCCTCGAACACCTGGAGAATCGGGTCACCATCACAATCAGCGGCCGACCCGTCACCGTCGGCGTGTGGCGCTACGTGATGGTCGGCGTCACCGGATTCGAGACGCCGGTCTACCTCCTCGACACCGCAGTTCCGGAGAACACACCACAGGACCGGTTGATCACCGATCGCCTCTACGGGGGTGGACCAGAAGAGCGGCTCTCCCAGGAGGCTGTCCTCGGACTGGCGGGTATCGCGATGCTCGAGAGCCTCGGCCACAGGGCTCTCACGACGTTCCACATGAACGAAGGCCACGCCGCACTGGCTCCTCTGGCGCTCCTCCGGCAGCGATCCGGCGAGGATCTGGCTGCGGCCACCGCAGAGGACCTCGGCGCGGTTCACCAGTCCTGTGTCTTTACCACCCACACTCCGGTGCCGGCAGGCCATGACCGCTTCACACTCGAGATCGTGACCAAGGTCCTCGGAGCCGAGATCGCCAGAGGCCTCGGAGATCTCGGCTGCCTCGAGGATGGCATGTTGAACATGACGGTGCTCGGCATGTTCTTCTCGGGGTTCATCAACGGCGTGGCCAAGCGGCACGGCGAGGTCTCTCAGGCGATGTTCCCGCACTTTCGCGTCGAGTCGATCACGAATGGCGTGCACGCCTCGACGTGGGTCTCCCCCGAGATCGCGAGGCTCTTCGACGACCATCTACCCGGCTGGCGCGAGGACAACACGCTGCTCAGCGGCGCCGACGCGATCTCCCTCGACGAGCTCCGCGCGGCCCATCAGACCGCGAAGGACACGCTCTTTGACGAGGTGATGCGCCGAAGCGGCATCGCATGCGATCCTTCGGTGCTCACGATCGGCATCGCCCGGCGCGCGGCCGCCTACAAGCGCAACGACCTGATCTTCTCCGACCTCGACGCGCTCGAAAAGGTCGCCGACCGGGCAGGGTCCCTCCAGATCCTTTGCAGCGGGAAGGCGCATCCGAACGACAAGGAAGGCAAAGCGCTTATCGCCCACCTCACGGCGCTTGCAAAAGAGCTCTCTGGTGCGATCACCGTCGTATATCTGACCGACTACGGCATGCGCCTTGCGGCACGGCTCGTCGCTGGTGTTGACGTCTGGTTGAACAACCCGGTCGCGCCACGCGAGGCGTCTGGCACGAGTGGGATGAAGGCCGCGATGAACGGTGTCCCGAGCCTGAGCACGCTCGACGGCTGGTGGCTCGAAGGCTGCGTCGAAGGAGTCACCGGCTGGGCGATCGGAACCGACCGCGGCGCAGACGCAGACGCAGACGCTGACGACAGCGACGCCGCCGCCATCGACGCGAGTGACGCGAGCGACCTGCGTCGGGTCCTCGGCAGCGTGGTGGCGCCGATGTACTACGAGCGACCGGAGGCCTTTGCAGCGATCGGTCGCTCCGCGATCGCCGCCAACGGCTCCTTCTTTACAACCGAGCGGATGCTTCGCGAGTACGTGGAACGTGCCTACCAACGCCATGTACCCATTGATGCCTAACGGCGGCGAGCCCTCCGCGGCGGTGGCCGCCGCCTCCGGCAGGGCTCGGCCAGTGATCTCGGGAGTCCGCCCCGTCGTCGACGACGGAGCCTTCGCTGCGAAGGGTTCACTCGGCGAACCGGTGGTCGTCGAGGCCAACATCTTTACCGACGGCCCAGACGTCCTCACAGCCGAGGTGCGATTCCGTCATCGCGGCGAAGCCACCTGGAAGACGACGCCGCTTCGCCCACTCGGCAACGACCGCTGGCGAGCGACGTTCCCCGTCTCCGAGCTCGGTCGCTACCAGTTCTCGATCCGTGCGATGGTCGATGACTTCGCCACCTGGCGACGTGCCTTCGTGCTTCGTGGCGCGACCGGCTACGCGCTCATGCTCGACCTCCGCGTCGGCAGCGAGCTCGTGCGCCGCGCCGTCGACCGGGCGACGGGGGCCGACCGGCGCCAACTGAACGAGTTCGCCGGCGCGCTCGAGGCGGCAGCTGAGGCAGCTGAGGCAGGCGAGACGATTACTGCCGAGATCGCTGCCAATCCCGACCTCAGCCGGCTGATGTCAGAGCGCCGGAGCCTCGGCACGGCGACCACCTCTCGCACCTATCACCTCGACGTGGAGCGAGAGCGCGCCCGCTTCAGTAGCTGGTACGAGCTCTTTCCTCGCTCGACCTCCCCCGACCCAGATCGTTCCGGCACGTTCGCCGACGTCGAGTCACGGCTCGACTACGTCGCTGAACTGGGCTTCGACGTGCTCTACCTGCCGCCCATCCACCCCATCGGCACGACGGCGCGAAAGGGTCGCGACGGTTCGACCGAGACAACTCCCGGCGACCCGGGAAGCCCGTGGGCGATCGGCTCACCACGGGGGGGGCATACAGCGGTCAATCGCGACCTCGGGACACTCACGGACCTTAAGCGACTCGTAAAGGCTGCGAACTCGCACGGCATCGAGCTTGCACTGGACCTCGCCTTCCAATGCTCGCCGGACCATCCCTGGGTGAGCGAGCACCCGAGTTGGTTCAAGCACCTTCCCGACGGCACGATCCAAACGGCGGAGAATCCCCCGAAGCGCTACGAAGACATCTATCCACTCGACTTCTCGACCCCGGACTGGCGCTCGCTGTGGGACGAGCTGCGAGCGGTCAACGAGTTCTGGATCGACCAGGGCGTGCGCATCTTCCGAGTGGACAACCCCCATACAAAGCCGCTGCGCTTTTGGGAGTGGCTGATCGCCTCGCTTCGCGAGGCACATCCCGACGTCATCTGGCTAGCCGAGGCCTTCACGAGGCCGAGAGTCATGGAGCACCTGGCCAAGGCAGGGTTCTCGCAGTCCTACACCTACTTCACGTGGCGAAATACCGCAGACGAGCTCCGCGACTACCTGACCGAGATAACCACCCCGCCTGTCGCTGACTATTTCCGGCCAAACCTTTGGCCGAACACACCAGACATCCTCCACGAAGTACTCCAACACGGCGGGAGGCCGGCGTTCGCGCTCCGCTTCGTGCTCGCCTCGACGCTGTCGGCGAACTACGGGATCTACGGACCGCCCTTCGAACTCTCGGTGCGCGAACCTCGCGAACCTGGATCTGAGGAGTACCTGCACTCAGAGAAGTTCGAGGTCCGCCGCTGGGACACGACAAGCCCCGCCAGCCTCGCCCGCCTCATCTCGCGAGTGAACGAGATCCGGCGTGCCCACCGGGCGCTGCAGCACAACCGGACACTTCGTTTTCACCGCTTCGACAACGATCGCATGCTCGCCTACTCAAAGAGCCTCGACGAGTCGACAGGTGGCGAGCAAGAAAGCGACGTCGTGCTCATAGTGGTGAACCTCGATCCATCGGTCGTTAGAGAGGGCACAGTGTTCCTCGACCTCCCCACCCTCGGAATCGACCCCGCTCGTCCGTACGCGGCGACGGACCTCCTCACTGGCATCAAGTACAGCTGGAGCGGATCGACCAGTTTCATCCGCCTCGACCCGGCCCTCCAGCCGGCGCACGTGTTCTCGATAGAACAGAACCCCGAGGTGACCGCGTGATCTCCCCCCGCGCCTGCGGCAACGGGCCGCTCCGGACAGTACCCGACTGCCAGCGGCGATTTCACGAGAGCCGACGCCAATGAGCCCTACCGCCGGTGGCATCCCACAGCTCAGCGCGACCGATCTCTTCCTCTTCAACGAGGGGACCCATCGCCAACTGGCCTCGAAGCTCGGCGCACAACTCCTAGGTGATGCGGGTGTCGCCTTTTCCGTGTGGGCGCCGAACGCCAGGGCTGTCTCGGTTGTCGGCGACTTCAACGGTTGGGTTGCCGCCGCGGATCCGCTTTCGCCGGTGGCGTCGTCTGGAATCTGGTCCGGCGTCGTTTTAGCGGCGCATGTCGGTGACGTCTACAAGTTCGCTATCACGACGGCCGACGGCGCGCTGCTTGAAAAGGCGGATCCCTTCGCGTTCGCCGCCGAGTGCGCACCTCGGACCGGCTCAGTGATCTGTGACCTCTCCTATGAGTGGACCGACGACGCCTGGATGGAGACTCGCGGCGAACGGACCAGCCGCTCCTCGCCGGTGTCGATCTATGAGCTGCACCTTGGTTCGTGGACGAGGTCGCCCGAGCGCCCCGACGAGCTGCTCAGCTACACCGATATCGCGCCGGCACTCATCGCCCACGTGCAGGCGGCGGGATTCACCCACGTGGAGTTCCTCCCCCTCATGGAGCACCCCTTCTACGGCAGCTGGGGCTACCAGACCACGGGTTTTTTCGCTCCCACCGCGCGCTACGGCCCCCCGCAGGGCCTGATGTGGCTGATCGATCAACTCCACCAGGCAGAGATCGGCGTGCTGCTCGACTGGGTGCCCTCGCACTTCCCGACCGACGCCTTCGCGCTCGGGAACTTCGACGGCACGCACCTCTACGAGCACGCCGATGCCCGCCAGGGCTTCCACCCCGACTGGAAGAGCTACATCTTCAACTACGGGCGAAACGAGGTGCGGAGCTTCCTCCTCTCCTCAGCTGAACACTGGCTATCGCGCTACCACGCCGACGGTCTCCGGGTCGACGCCGTGGCCTCGATGCTCTACCTCGACTACTCCCGGAAAGCCGGTGAGTGGATCCCGAACCGCAACGGCGGCCGGGAGAACCTCGAGGCGATCTCGTTCCTCCAGGAGCTGAACATCGGCGTCTACGGCGGCCACCCTGGTGCGCAGACCGTCGCCGAGGAGTCGACCGCCTGGTCTGGCGTATCCACGCCGACAAATCACGGCGGCCTCGGCTTTGGCTACAAGTGGGACATGGGCTGGATGAACGACACACTCAAGTACTTCCACCGCGACCCCATCTACCGGGGCTACCATCACGATGAGCTGACGTTCCGGAGCATCTACGCGTTCTCGGAGAACTACGTGCTCCCGCTCTCCCACGACGAGGTGGTGCACGGCAAAGGCTCGCTCCTCGGATCGATGCCCGGCGACGACTGGCAGCGCTTCGCCAACCTCCGGCTGCTCTACGGCTACCAGTACGCGCTTCCTGGCAAGAAGCTCCTCTTCATGGGCGACGAGATCGGCCAGTGGCGGGAGTGGAACCACGACACCTCGCTCGACTGGCATCTCCTCGAATACGCGCCGCACGCGGGCCTCCTCCGCTTCGTCAGCGATCTGAATGCCGTCTACCGGTCCGAGCCGTCACTCCATGAACACGACAACGATGCGAGCGGATTCGAGTGGCTGAGCTCTGCCGACGCGTCGTCCTCGACGCTCAGTTTTTTCCGGCACAGCGATGCCGATTCGGGTGTGCTCGTCGTCTGCAACCTCACACCGGTACCTCGCGAGATGCTCGTCGGCCTGCCCGAGTCGGGGCGTTGGAGCGAAATCATCAACAGCGACAGCACCCTCTACGGCGGGAGTGGTGTCGGCAATCAAGGCTGCATCGAAGCCCGCGAGGGGCCAGCTCAGGGCCGACCGTTCGCAGCCAAACTCGTCGCGCCGCCGCTTGCGGTTGTCATGTTCCGCCACGAACACTCGGACTGAGACAAGGCGCGGCTGGCCGGACGTGAGCGTCGAGCCGGATAGAGGCTTGGACCGGGCGGCAAACTCGCCAAAAGGCTTTATGGTCGATCTGCGCGCCGGTTATTGCCAAGCGGCCCATCACGGTCGCCTTGCTAGTTACCACCTGCGTCGAGCCATTGCCGTGTGGTCGAGATGATCTCGATCTCGGGATGAGACCAAATGAACCTCTCGACTTGATCGAGGAGCCTCTCCGCGTGCGCGGCCGAAGGAGCGACAACACTGAAACCGAGCCCAGCGCGCTGCCAAAGTTCGTGGTGGGTGACCTCCGACGCCGAGACCCCGAAACGCTGCCTGGACGTCTCGACAAGGTGCCGTACCACTGAGCGCTTGGCCTTAAGCGAGCCGGCGGCGGGTATGTGAACCTCGATCTCCATCGCGGCCACGTGCATGCAACCATTATTGCCGCGAGCTGATGTCTGACTTATTCGCGCGTGATCGCCACGTAGTTGGTGCCTCGGTCGCTCGACCCGACTACGGGGCAGTCGTGTGAGACGAGAGGGTGGCGAGAGCCTGCAGCGCGCCGGTGGTGGGTGCGATGGCGACGAGCCCCTTATAGAGCTGGAGGATGATCGCCCGGTCGATAGTCCCGGTCCGAGCTCGATCGCAGTGCGCCGACTGGATAGCTGCCTCGAGCTGGAACCGGCCGAGGGGCGCGCCGAGTGCATGCGCGCGTCGAAGCAGTGCGTCGCCTTCGGTGATGAGCGACCGGTCCCACAGCGCGGTGTCCTGCTCGTCGAGCGGCGGCCACGGAGTGCTTGTGCGGGCAGGAGCTCGTGACTGGGCGAGCGTGAGGAGTGCGGCAAGTCCCCATGCCTCGGGCTCGGTGCGGAGCAGGCTCGCGGTGAGCACGGCGAGCCACCGTGTCTCGTCAGCTACGGACTCGCGGATGCGTTCGTGCTGGTCGAGCCAGTCGATCGCGTACGCGCCATAGATCGCCTCCAACACCGCTGGTAGCCGGGCGGGCAGGTCCGCCCGTGTCGGGACCCGGAACGGAATACCGGCGTCGCGGATCCGACGCTTCGCCCGGACCAGGCGCTGTGCCATCGCGGTGTGCTGCACGCCGAACACGTCAGCGATTCGCGTCGCGTCAAAGCCAAGCACGACCTGGAGCATGAGCGGCGTGCGCACCGCGGGGTCAATCGCCGGATGTGCGCAAGCGAACAGCAGCTCCAGACGCTTGTCAGGGATCGCGTCCGGATCGGGCTCGGCGAGCACGGCAGCGACATAGTCGTCGAGTGGAGCCGCGGTGCGCGCCGCCGCGGAGGTGAGCAGGTCTCGTATGCGATTGCGGGCCACGGTCACGAGCCATCCCTCAGGATTATCGGGAGCGCCGGTCGAAGGCCAGGCACGTAGCGCTCGCTCGAAGGCGTCTGCGAGCGCATCCTCGGCGAGTGCGATATCGCGTGTCGAGGCTGCGAGCAACGCCACGAGACGCCCGTAGGACGCGCGCGCAATACGCTCGGCGAGGACGCGGGTCTCATGGTCGGTCATGTGACCGGCTGTGCACCCTGCCATGAGCCGTCAACGTAGCGAGTCGCGGTCGGTCTGATCTCAACGTGACCCCACGACACCGAGGGTGCCCGTCCGGCCCACTCAATGGCGGCGTCGAGATCCGGGACGTCGATGACGAACGTGCCGCCGAGCTGCTCCTTGGTATCGGCGAAAGGACCGTCTTGTACGACGAGCTCACCACTCGCACGCGTGACCGTAGTGGTCAGGTTCGACCTCTGGAGCACCTCGGCGCTGGCTAGCAGTCCAGCGTCGTCAAGCGCCTTCGCGTACGCCTGAAACGCGCGCATCCCCTCGGCAAGGGCCTCGGGACCGAGTTGCTCGGCGGTTGGTTCGGGATAGTGGAGTAGGAGTGTGTAGCGCATAGTTGCCGTCCTTCCAGATCGCGTATCGATTCTGTCACCGGAGTGACGAATGAACCGCCGCGAAATCGACACCTGCCGCTATCGGCGAACCAAACGCGGCTACCGCCGAGAACCACCTCGATCAACGACCACCAGCCATCGGGAGAAACGGCGATGAGTCGGCGAGTAATTTCCTAGTCACGCCTCGAGCCTCCCGGCGAAACACGAGGCCGACTCTCTCGCGCTATTCCGCAGCCCCTTACGCACTTCGGTTCCTCGTATGCCCTAGCCGACCGAGCCCCTGAAAATCGCAGTCCGCAGCTGGCGGCGCAACGGTCCGCGCACCGGTGGGCGACACGCTCATGAGGCGACCAGCGGGAATAATCGTCCACATCGTGGATGAACTCTCGGCTCCTAGTAGTTCCCAAACCCAGCAGCCAAGGCTCACCCGTCGTCGGGTGCTGGCAGCTGGCATAGGGGGTTTCGTCGCCGTAATTGCTGCGGGCGCGGGCGGCATCGAGCTCGTCTCGCACGGGGTCCTTCCAGGCAAGCTCAGACTCGACGAGTTCGAAGGGGCGTGTTCTTTACCAGAGACCGTCCTTCGGTTCTCCGACGTGGGACCCTCGAGCTCCGGCCGGTTCTACTCGGCCCATCGACGTCGGATGGTGGGCTACACCATCGCCTACCCGCCGCGTCACACACCAGGCGACGAGCTCCCGCTCGTCGTGATGCTCCACGGATCCGGCGAAAACCATACGACCGCGGTCGCTGGGATGTCGCCCGCTCAAGCACTCGCGCTCATCGTCGATGACAAACCACTTGCACCGATGGCCATGGTCACAGTGGATGGCGGCGACGGTTACTGGAATCCCCATCCTGGCGATGACCCAATGGCGATGGTGATCGATGAACTGATTCCGCGCTGCGCGCGCCTCGGGCTGGGGCGACGACCCGAGCACCTCGCGACAATGGGGATCTCGATGGGCGGATACGGAGCTCTGCTACTTGCCGAGAAGAATCCCCACATGTTCGCCGCCGTGGCCGCGATAAGTCCGGCGATCTGGACAAGCTACGACCAAGCGCACGGAGCGAATGCCGGCGCATACGCCTCGGCGGAGGATTTTGCCGCGGCCGACGCCGTGACCCACACTTCGGCGCTGGCAGGAATTCCGATACGAGTGGCGTCCGGCGTCGACGATCCGTTCCACGCTGGTGTCCAGGCTCTCGATCTCGCATTGCCGTCGGGATCGGTCGTCAACTTCTCGAAGGGCTGCCATGGCGAATCGTTCTTCGTCGAACAAGAGCCACCGTCGTTGGTCTTCCTCGGCAACCACCTGAATTAGGAAGTCTTTCTCATCACTCCGCAGTGAACTCCGATCTCGACCTCGTGGGCATCGTGAAGTAGCGAACCCGGGCTTTGACCTCCGCCCTCGATCGAGGGATAGATGCATCACATGCCGGCACATCGGGCGAGCGTTCGGACTCTTCACGGCGCGCGGTCCGAGCTGGCCAGCGACCTGGCTCAGCTTGCGACCGAGGTCGTGATCGCCCGCCAGACTCGACCACTGTCCGTCGTGGCCACCACCTCTCCGGATCCCGTCTGTGTGCCAGTGAAGGCCCCGAAGGCCCAGCCCCGGCTCGCGCTGGTGAAGGCAACCCTCATGACCGTTCCCGCCGGCCAGTACGGGTCGGGCTTCACCTTGGTCCAAGACCCTCCACCGTTCACCGTCTCGTAGATCGTGGGTCCAAGAAGGAGGACCCACGTCGTCATGCTCGCAGCGCTGAACGGGACGACCTGATCGGCGATCGGCCCGTCGTCCGGCCCCGGGCTGTAGCCGGCCAGGTTTACATCCGTCGGCGAGGGAGCCGTCGTCCAGGACCTGCCGCCGTCGCGAGTGACGTCAACCACGAGTCGGTCGACGCCTTGATGGCCGCTCGTCTGAGCGACAACGTCGACCACACCGTCTTCGGCACCAAATAGCGTCGGCGTTCCGAGAGCGACCTCTCCTCCTCGGTATCCCGCGGGCAGTGGGAGGGCCACAGCGGCCCAGGTGCGCCCACCATTCGTCGTCCGTTCGATCACGGCACGCGTTTGATCGAGGGTCGAAAATCCAAGCCCTACGTTCGCGGAGGAGAAAAACACCTCGCTGACCCGGGGTGCAGGTCCGATGACCTGCCACGTCCTTCCGCCGTCGGTCGTCGAGTCGAGGAGGGTCGGCTTTGACGACGACCCACCGCCCGGCCTCGTCAGCACGAAACCGTCGTGGGAGTTGACGAGCGAGAGCGACGTCACAACTCCGCACTCCGGCATCGTCGCGGTTGCCCAAGCGCGCCCGTCATCGGAAGTGACCGACACCGCGCTTAGCTGGAACTCCGGGACGTTCGCACCCCCTACCTCAAAGTGGCCGCAGGTCCCGAATGCTCGTGCCGTCGTCATAGCGATCCCGTATGTTCCAGGTCCGGCCGGCGACACCGCCAGCAACGAGGATGCGAGGTCACCACTCAAATGGGGGACCTTCGTCACTGCCAGGTCATTCCATCATGAGAGAGGTAGAGGTACTGCCCGTTCGCAGCCCACAGCTCGTCGCCTGAAAGGAGGCCGAAATATCCGGGCATGACGTACGGCCCGACCCTGCCTGTCTTCATGGAGGTCCAAGCCCGGGGCCCCATCGAAGCAGGACTCTCTCCAAGGTGATCGGCAAGCGACTGCGCGAGCGCGCCACACCCGGCTGCGACGAGAACCGCGACCGCGACAATCCGGGCGCGACGCGCAAACCTCGATGTCCACTCCGGGTCGTATGAGCCAGCCACGATCGGAAACTTACGTCACGGCACGTGCCCGGATCGGTCTCCGTTTGGGCTCACCACGCTACGACCCGCGATGCCTGGGCGTCTCAGCGATCCGAAATTCCTGGCTCGCCGCCTTCGGTTTACGACCCGTCGCGATCGACGGTGGGCGGGTGGCGCTGATGAGTCGCGAGATGGTTCGACCCGAGCGTCGCTCCAGTGACGCCGGTCGATGGCGCGCTTCGCACCGGACGGGGTACCGTTACGCCATCGTCGCGCCGCCGTCGACGCTGATTGCCTGACCCGTGACGTAGGAGGACTCGTCCGAGACGAGGAACACGACCATCGGCGCGATCTCGTCCGGCGTTGCCTGGCGCCCGAGCGGAACGCCTCGCTCGACGATCTCCGCGTGGCGTTCCTTGCCGCCCATGAGCCCGATGATCGGGTTGTTGAACGGCGTGTCCACCCACCCCGGTAGCACCGCGTTGACCCGGATATTGTCGTGGGCTAGCTCGCGCGCGAGCGTCCGGGTGATTGAGATGCTCGCGGCCTTCGTCGCGCCGTAGACGCCGCCGCCTAAACGTGCCGCCTGGGAGGAGAAATTCACGATCGAGCCGCGCCCCGACGACCGAAGGGCGGGAATGGCGTACTTCGCGCCGAGAAACTGAGAGCGGGCGTTCACGGCGAAGCAGCGGTCCCACTCCTCGACCGAGAGCGTCTCGAGTGCGCCGACGATTTGGATGGCCGCAAGTTGACAGAGCGCGTCGAGTCCGCCGAGATCGCTGGTGGCGGCGTCGACCATGGCGACAATCGAGGCCTCCTCGGCGACGTCGACCTCAACGAATCCCGCACCGAGCTCCTTTGCGGTCGCGGCCGCCTTTCCCGCGTCGATATCGGCGATGACCACCCTCGCGCCCTCGGTAATAAAGTGCGCCACACAGGCCTTGCCGATGTTGTCTGCTGCGCCTGTGATCAATATGCGCTTTCCCGCCAGTCGTTCACCCATTACGTCCCCCATCTGTTGCGCTCAGTCGGTCTCACTAGCCCTTCGAGCGATCTCGTTCGGCGAACATTCCCACATTCTTTGCGTTGATGCTCGACCGTCGGATCCATGCCGCTCGGATAGCGTCGGTGATCGAGCTCACCAGATGGAGGACCGGATGGCTGACGAGCAGGAGATCTCGTACATGGCACTCGAGGTTGGTACTCCAACGCTGACTTCCTCGGGTACCGAGTTCGGAGCCGTTGAACACGTCTTGCAGCTCCCCGAGGAGGACCTCTTCGACGGGATCGTCGTTAAGGCAAATCACGGATTGCGATTCGTCGATCGCGACCAAATCGCCAAAATCACCACCTCAGCGGTGCACTGCTCAATTTCGGATGCCGACGCGGCTCAATTGCCAGCACCTAGTGGCACTTCGGACTATCACGCTGACCCCCTCCAGGATGCCGGATCGTCGCTCTCAGCACACTTCGGCCGACTCTTTGGTCGAGAGCACTGGCTCAAAGACCAGTAGGACTTTCGGGGCCAAGGCGCGCGCGGCGTTGAGGAACAGCGGTTCTCCGCGGTGACTGTATCGAGCTCCGTCGCTTGATTTCGACCGGACGGGGCTGGTACTCGTTCCAACCTTGTCGGCTGCTTGTTATCGATCTTCAGGGAAGGGTGGCCGCAGCGGTCGTCGGTGAAGGCGACCAAACGTAGGCGAACTGTTGGGCGAGAGTTGTCGAGTGATAGTCCCAGAGTTTTTCGGCGGTTCATAGGATTCTGCGGAAGGCGAGTCCGCAAAGAGCTGTGCAGCGTTCAGGCACAGCGCCCGCGAGCGACCGAGTGGAGGATTGGTGACTGGATTGGGCAACCTGACCCGGGTCGGATGCCGTCGCCTTCGGTCACCCGGAACGCCGCTCGTCATCTTCTCCCGTACCGTCACACGCGTGACAGTGGGGGAACCTCTCACATGAGAGCCGTTGCGCCGCGAGCCAAATACCCTGCTCGACTGCTCGCGTGCACGATGGCGATCTGCGCGCTCATGGCTCTGGCGATCGTGCCAACTCTTGCACGGTCGGCTTCGGCCTCGGCAAGCGGGTCGGCTACCTGGACCGTGGACGGGGGACCAGCAAGCCTGGGGGAAGAGGGGTCGAACTCCGTTGCTTGTCCTACCGCGACGTTTTGCATCGAGCTTCCGCCGAGTCAGTACGACCTCAACACGTACATTTGGAGCCCTGGGTCCTGGACGACTGCGAGTCTCGTAAATCCGGGTGGGATGCTGCAGATGAACAGCATCTCGTGCTTGTCCCGCTTGTTTTGCATGGCCGGAGGAGTTCTTACGACTCCGGTGTCTGTTATGGGCCATACAGAGTTTCAACAGGCTGCGATCACCGAGACCTGGAATGGATCTGCGTGGACGGAGATTGCCAATCCGGAGGCCGATGTGACTAA
>DATCDR010000127.1:0-4406 GCA_036510575.1 Acidimicrobiales bacterium
AGCGAGGCGAAGTGGAGCAACTCGAGGGTCCTTCGGGGAGAGATCGTGGAGGAGATATCGAGCCTGAAACGGGAGCTCGATGGCGAAATCGTGCTGTATGCCAGCTATCAACTCGGACGTAGCCTCATCGAGCACGATCTCGTGGACGAAATTCGGCTGGTCGTCTTCCCGGTCGTGCTCGGTGCAGGCCAACGTCTGTTTAGCGCGACGAGCGTCATGAAACCTCTGCGCCTTATCGGTACGCAGCCCATCGGTGACGGCCTCGTACTTATCACTTATGAATTCGTGCCCGACGCCCCGTAGCTAAGGATCGACCTCGATCTGGCCAGGGGCAGCTTTAAAACGAAAGCGGATTCGAGGGAGCGATGATCCGCAGGTTGTTCGGGTACGAGAATCCGAGTGAGGCGCCATCGCCGGATAGGCCGAGAGGAAGCGGCCTCCCTTGTTCCGCGACGTAGATCGTCCCGCCGTTCGATGACCGCAACGGGATCGCCGCATGTCCCTGGTAGTTCGTCACCGCACCCTTGGTCAGCACGCCGTTACCGTGGATAAGCGCGTGCGCAAGTTTTCCGGGCTCGGTGAAGGAAGCGAACGAAGTGACGATCGGTTTCCCCTCGGAGCCGGAGAGCAACACCCACTTCGACTCCAGCTCGGTCGAAACACTCGCCGCGCTCTTCTTCTGAGCTGCCGTGGTACCGCCGATCGCAGATAGCCAGAACGATCTGGAGCCCTTCAGGTACGACTGGGTACCTATGTCGATGATGGTTACGGTGCCGATAAACCCTTCCTTCAGCGAGGACGAGGTCAACGTCGCCCGGACGAGAGCACCCCGCTCCATCGACTGCACGTGCAGGCCGAGTGTCGCGCCGCTGTCACTGACGGTCCCTGAGAGGACGAACTCTGGGGCGGCGAGGAATGCCTGTGCCGCGTGCGTGACCAGCTGCGGAGCGGTCAAGGTGTCATTAGTGTGGCTGCTCGATGCAAAGACCGCCGATGGTGCGAGCGCAAGCGCGAGACACCCAGGGAGCACGATAAGGCCCTTCAGCGTGGCGCGTGAACTTCTACGCCGACGCCGTTGATTAGTACTCCGCATTCCGGCTCCGTTCGCCTAGATGTTGGCGCGAGTATCTCAGAACTACGCAGGTCAACGGTGCGGATCGACTCCCACGAGCGAACTCCTCTCAACAGAAGCATCTGATCTACGAAGCGGAGGAGACGAGATGCCCGGCCAAAGCGCGATCCGCTGCTGCGTCCACGTCCGGCTGAATCGTGAGATCGCACGCCGAGCTTGGCCGAACCATGTGTGCAGACCACAGGTCAACTCCCTCATCGCTCACCGCACGAACTACCCGGACGCCTGCTGGCCACGAACGCTGACCAACGGCGTGTAAAGGCGAACCGCTCGGAGCTGTCGGTTCGGCGCCTGACGAGTCGCTCTCGTTGAACCACGACGCTTTAGGAATGCACCTGCGCCCGAGGGCTTGGTATGCGGTCCCGACCGGGGTCATCGAAATCGAGTTCCTCGACCAGATGAGCCTCACACTCGCGCCCACTTGTGCCGTTACCTAATTGTGCCGTGGCTAGACCCCGGGAGCTCGAGCGAGATGCGAGGTGATCGCGAAGTGAAGACGAGGTTGTTCGGCGACCCTTGCAGCCAGCGCGCTTCGAGGTCAGGCCCTGTTCCGATGGGTCCTCGAACCGGCGCTCGACGGCCACTTCGGGTCGAATCGGAAGGCGAAGTCGAAGCGCTCGCACCGTGCTTGATTGGGAGCTCCCATATCGTCGGTGTCACTGCGCCGACAACTCTCGAGGAACTCTTGCGTTCGTTCCCGGGGAGAACGCGAGTCACGTGACCGGGCGCCACACATTCTCGAGAAGATCCGCGTGTCGATGGTTCTCGACTGCCCTGATCACGCTCGTAGCGGCGTGCGTGTTCGGAAGCATCGCAACGATCGCACTCCCATTTCTCGCATCCGCGGCTACCTACGACACCGTTCCTATCCCTGGGGTCGCCGCTCCATGGGGCATTGCTCTCGACGCTGGAGGGGATCTGTTCGTAGCCAACTACAGCACGAACACCGTCACGGTACTGCCGGCGTCGAGCGGCACGATATTTGGACAGTCGGTAACGGCGGGTGACGCGGTCACGCTGGTCGCAGCGGCCGGGCTCGATCAGCCGACGGCGCTCGCTTTCGACGCCGCGGGTGACCTCTTCATCGGAAACAACGGCAACAACACCCTCACGGTCCTCCCCAACTCGAGTGGCACGATATTTGGACAGTCGGTCACTGCGGACGTGGCCACGACGGTGACGGCAGCGACGAGCTTCGACGGTGTCTTCGGTCTAGCTTTCGACGCCGCGGGCGATCTGTTCGGCGCGTCGGAGGGCAACAGCTCGGTCGTCGTCGTCCCGGTCTCGAATGGCACGATCTTTGGACAGTCCGTTACCGCCGACACCGGGAATGTCCTTCTTACCTCCCCGAACGCAGACGGTCCCTCGGGGGTCGCGTTCGACTCGGCGGGCGACCTGTTCGTCGCAAACCTCGCTAGCAGCACGATCACCATCGACCCCGCCTCGAGCGGCACGATCTTTGGACAGTCGGTCATCGCGGATGGGCCGACGACGCTGAATGCAGCCACCGGCTCGGACCTATCGGGTCCGTGGGCGATGACGTTCGACGCCGCGGGTGACTTGTACATAGCCAACGATGCCGGAACCGGCGGCGTTACCGTGATCCCTTCGGCCAGCGCGACGCTCTTTGGTCAGTCCGTCGCAGCAAATACCGCGTCCTACTTCACCCCCGCCCAAGACGGCGTCTACTACGCGTGGGGTCTAGCGTTCGATGCCGCAGGCGATCTCTACAGCGCGAACGAGGGCAACAACTCGGTGACGGAACTGTTGGCAGCGACGCCGCAGACGGTCACGTTCACCTCGACCGATGCCAGTCCCACCTACGGCTCGACGTACATGCTGAGCGTGAACGTCGTCCCTGCGCAGGTCGGCGCCCCGCCGCCTACGTTTTCGATCGGATCCGGTTCTGGCCCGGGCGTCTGTACGGTCTTGGGCGGCGTCGTCTCGCTCACGAAGGTCGGTACCTGTGTCATCGACGCAACCGTCGAGGCATCGGGTTCGCTGTCTGCGGCAAGTACGTCCCAGACCTTTGACGTCATCCCCGCTCCGGTCACGGTCACCGCGTCGTCTGCCTACATGCCGTACGGCGGCGCTGTGCCCGCTATCACGCCCGAGATCTCGGGTCTTGTGAACGGCGACGCCGCGGACAAGCTCGGCACGATCGTCTGTGCGACGTCGGCAACCTCGGCCTCGCCGGTTGCCAGCTACGCGAGCAGCTGCAGTGGGGGCGGCGACCCGAATTACGTCGTTTCCTACGTGCCGGGACAGGTCTTTGTGGACGCGACCGCCCCCGGGGTTCCGACTGGTGTCAGTGCGATAGCAGGTAACGGGTCGATTACGGTCAGTTGGACTGCCCCTTCCTCGACGGGCGGAGCGCCAATCAGCGGGTACATCTTGGCGGCCACGCCAGAAGGTGCCGGTGGCGCAATCGGTGAGACGTTCGCCTCAAGCGCGACGACCGAGACGCTCGGCGGCCTTACCGACGAGACGCCGTACGACGTCACGGTTGCAGCGATCAACCTGGCCTACGCCGCTTCGGGAGCTGCTGCTCCGGCGGCAGATAATCCCGTCACGCCAGATCGAATGACCCAGACGATCACCTTCACCTCGACGCCACCGACAGACCCGCCGCTTTCTAGTACCTACTCGCCGAGCGCGACCGGCGGGAGTTCGGGCAACCCCGTCTCGTTCTCGATAGACACCGCAACGACGGGTTCGGCCTGCTCGATCTCTAGCGGCATCGTGACCTTCGCACGGGTCGGCACCTGCCTCGTTGACGCCAACCAACTCGCTGGCGGAGGGTTCAGCGCCGCACCGCAGGTCCAACAGAGCATCTCCGTCGACCAGCACACGCCCATCATCACCTGGCCGGTCCCGCCGACGGTCACGTATGGCACCCCGCTTGGATCAGGCGTGCTCGACGCGTCGGCGAGCGTTCCTGGCACATTCGCGTACTCGCCACCGTTCGCCACCGTTGAGAGTGCCGGCTCGGACACGCTCACCGTGGTGTTCACGCCGACCGATTCCATCGACTACTCGAGCGCCACCAAGACGGTCACGCTGCGAGTCGCCAAGGCGATTCCGAGCATCACCTGGCCCACCCCCGATCAGATCGCCGCCGGCACCGCGCTCTCATCTGTCGAACTCGACGCGAGCGCGTTGGTTCCGGGGACCTTCACCTATTCACCTGCGGCAGGGGTTACTCCGAGCATCGGCTCGACGACGCTCTCGGTGACGTTTACACCTGACGACACCTCGGACTACACGACTGCCA
>DATCDR010000128.1:0-26349 GCA_036510575.1 Acidimicrobiales bacterium
CGCGTAGTCGATCGCCGAGGATCTCCCTCGGGTTCTCGAAGCGTTGCTGGACCGGAGAGCGACCGAGTGCCATGGGTAAATTCTTGCCGACCCCCGGACATTTCGCGAATCGAGAGGGCGATTACTTCAGGGGCGTCCTAGGTCGGTCGTTCACAACTGCGGCCGATCGGCCGACTTCGACCCTATTCCCGTCCCGCCGTGGCTCTTTCTCAGGCGTCCCTAGGTCAGCACCCTACGCCGCCCGAAGTGCTCGACGACCTGGGCGGGTGCGACCTCGTAGTGGTCGTGCTCAACGTGAAAGCTGCCGTAGCCGCCGGCGAGCGCTCGAAGGTCGGTACCGTAGCGCCCGATCTCTACGGTGGGCACGAGCGCGATGACGACCTGCGCGCCATCGTCGTCGACCTCAGTAGAAGCGACCCGCGCTCGTCGGGCGTTCAGATCACCGAGCACATCGCCGAGGAACCTCGCCGGAACCGTCACCGACAGCCTGCTCACCGGTTCGAGCGGGAGCGGTCCCGCCGCGTGGAGCGCGTCGTGGAAGGCGATCGCGCCGGCCTGTTCGAAGCTCGCCTCCGAGGAGTCGACCGGATGGAACTTTCCGTCGTCGAGGATCACCCGGACGTCTACGACAGGGAAGCCGTACTCGCCGCCGACTGCCATGGCATGGCGAATTCCCTTCTCGACCGCCGGAATGAACTGGCGTGGGATCGCGCCGCCGACGATGTGGTCCTCGAAGAGGAAGCCGGTACCGCGCTCGAGCGGCTCGACGCGCAGGTGCGCGACACCGAACTGACCGTGCCCGCCGCTCTGCTTCTTATAGCGCCCCTCCGCCTCGGCTGTCCCGCTGACGGTCTCGCGGAACGGGAGCTGGACCTCGTCTCGCTGGACCTCGACGCCGAACTTCCGCGTCAGTCGTTCGAGGACGACCTGGAGATGGAGCTCCCCGAGCCCGGACAACACGGTCTGATGCGTCTCATCGTCCCTGCGGACGCGTAGCGCGAGGTCCTCCTCCTGAAGTCGATGCAGCGCGGTCATCAACTTGTCATCGTCACCGGCGGCGTGCGGGCGGATCGCAATCGAGAGAGTC
The DNA here is from genome assembly GCA_036510575.1 of Acidimicrobiales bacterium. Taxonomy (GTDB): domain Bacteria; phylum Actinomycetota; class Acidimicrobiia; order Acidimicrobiales; family Bog-793; genus DATCDR01. The sequence goes on from DATCDR010000128.1 coordinate 1,088, forward strand.
GGCTCAGGCGTGGTTGGGCGCACGATCTCGACTGGAAATCCCTTTGGCGCGAACGTGTCCCCAGGGACGGCGTCGCCAAGCTTCGCGATCGCGATCAGGTCGCCCGCCACGCCCTCAGTCGTGGGAAGCGAGTTCTTGCCCTGAAGGTGGGACAAGGCGTGCAGGCGTTCCTCGCTCTTGGTTCTTGAGTTCACCAGCACGAGATCTGGCAGAAGCGTCCCCGAACAGACCTGCAGCAGGGCGATCCTGCCGACGAAGGGGTCGATCGTCGTCTTTACTACACGCGCGATCGGCGGTGCGCTCGCATCGGGCGGCACCTCGACTTCGCCATCGCCCGCCCGAGCCGTGACGCTTCGGTGGCTCGTGACCTCACAGACGAAGTCCAGCAGTCGGTCGATAGCGACCTCCTCACCTGCAGATCCGCATAACACAGGGAAGACCGTGCCGGCACGGATGCCCTGCGCCAATGTCGCTTCGAGCTCGATGGCGTTCGGCGTGTCGCCCTCTAGGTATCGCTCCATGAGCGCGTCGTCGGCGACGACGATGCCTTCTACAAGGTTCGCGTGCACGCGGTGCTCAAGCTCGGCGATGTCATCGGGGATCGGCTCCTTCTCCGGCTTGCCGTCGTGGTAGACGGTGGCCTCGTCGCTTAGAAGGTCTGCGATGCCAACGAACTTCCCTGCGTCGTAGAGCGGTAGCTCGAGCGGCGCGATTCCGCTCCCGAACAGGTCTCGACACTGCTCGAGCGTGCGCTCGAAGTCGGCGCGTTCGGCATCGAGCTTGTTGATGAAGATCATTCTCGGCAGGCCGCTCTTGGCCGCCAGCGACCACAGCCGTTCGGTCTGGACCTGGACCCCCTCGACCGCAGAGACGACGAACACCGCGATGTCCGCGACCGGCAGCACGAGCCCGGCCTCTGCGAAGAAGTCCGGCAGTCCTGGCGTGTCGAAGAGATGGATCCGATGCTCTCGGTAGTCGAAGGTCGCGACGCCAAGTACGAGCGAACCGTGGTGTCGAATCTCTTCGGGCTCAGCACCTAGAACTGTCGAGCCGTCCTCGACGCGCCCCTTCCGTGGAATGAGACCGGCTCTATGGAGAGCTGCCTCCGCAAGCGTGGTTTTACCAACCCCGCTGTGGCCGAGAAGGACCGCACAGTGGATGCGTGACGCTGCGAGAACTGGCATGGTCCCCACCTCTTTTCTCCGAGGTTCAGCGGGCTCGCATCCTCTAGGGACCGGGCCCCGTCGTTGCCCCATCATGGCGCGCGATCCCGGGCGGTGAAAGGGGTAGCGCTCGAGGCATCGATAAACTCGCGTCATGGTCCGGTGGTTGAGCGCAGCTTGCATAGCCTTCGGATTTGCTGTCGTGGTCAATCCCGACGTTGCGCCGTTCGTGCTCGCGACGCTCGCGATCTCGCTGATGGCTGTCTTGCTCGCGTCGAGTTCAGGGCCATTTTCCGTCGCCATGGACGAGACGACAGCCGAACACGGGGTCACCGACACGTGGTCCAGCCGATCGGCGATGGACCAGGCGCGTGAGGTCTCTCACCTAGTTCTCCTCTCTCAGCCTCGGCGTTGAGTCGAGCGACGGTCTTCGCGGCCGTCGCCCGACCTCAACCATTCGAGACGAAAAGGAGAATGCAATGCTTGCTTCCACCATCGGTCAGCTCGCGCACCCGCTCTATGAGGCCTTCGCGTGGGTGCTCGCCACTGCCTACCAACTGATTCCGAACTACGCCGTAGCGATCGCGATCCTCACGATCGTCGTCATGATCGTCACCTTCCCGATCACGCTTCGCGGCGCACGGGCAATGATGAAGATGCAACTGCTTGCTCCGGAGATGAAGTTGCTTCAGGCCAAGTACAAAGCGCCGCCGGGCCTCACCTCGCCGGAGCGAAACGACCTGCGTCAGCGCCAGCAGGAGGAGCTGATGGCGTTGTACAAGCAGAACAACGTCTCACCAGCGGGAGGATGTCTTCCGATGCTCCTTCAGATGCCGGTCTTTCTGATCCTGTTCCAGACGATTCGCGGTCTTATCCACACGGTGGACGGGAGGGCGGTTCCGCTCTATGTCAGTCACACGAGCCGGCTGTACGCGGCCGTCGTGAATGCGCACGGTCACCTGGACGCCTTCGGCATCAACCTCGCCAACTCCGTGCGAACTCCTGGCTCTTTTGCCGAGAGGCTGCCGATTATCGCGATGATCCTCGCCGCAGTCGCGCTGCAGTACATCCAGCTAAAGCAGCTCTCGGGTCGCAACCCCCAGGCTAACCCGCAGATGCAGCAGATGCAGAAGATCTTCCCGATCCTGTTCGCGGTGATCTACATCTCGATCCCAGCAGAGGTGAACCTCTATTTCATGGTCTCTTCGATCTTCCGTATCTGCCAGCAAGAGTTCATGTATCGGCGTGACCCGGCTATCCGCGCCGCACTGGAGCGGCTTCGACGACGAACAGATTCCGGGTTCTCCGCTGGCTAGGGTGCCCAGATCCTGCCGAGGAGGATCGCGATGGCGAAAGGTCGTGGCTCCGGTTCGACTACTGGTGGACAACCGAAAAGGAGTCGTTTCCGAACTGCGACACCTGCGCCTTCAACTGGCCCTTCTGGATCATGTTGAGGCCATTGGCCGCGGAGTCCAGGTTCGGGGCCGAGCCGTTCACCTCGAGGTTCGAAAATATGACGGAGCCGAAGTTGGTGAGCGGAACGGTCTGGTCACCAGGATCCTCTTCGATCCATTCCGCCGAGGTACCCGGCCCTGGATAGGCGATTGGATTTGGACTGCTGACGACCTGGTCGGACGTCAGGTCGGTCAAGGTGTAGTTCCAGTTGCCCGGTGAAACCTGCCGTACATCTGCCTTGATCGAGTCTCCGGGGTGGACGACCATGTCGAGTACAACCGGAGGACTCGGATAGTCCTCGAACCATCCGTAGTCCGTCTGCAGTCCGTTCTCGCAATCCGTCTCGGTGCCGGTCTGAAATACCCGACTGTTGAACTGGCCATCGATGCCGATCCACGACGAGCTGTATGCATTCGGTGCCGATGCGCAGGTAGCGGTAGGAACTTTCCAGTTGCCATCAACTTGGCTCAGGGATCCCGAAGTGGTCGGCAGGACATATCCGGACCAACTTTCAGACTCGTTGCTTCCCACCTCGATGTCGGTTGCCGGAACAACCGGCTCGGGCTGTGAGTTCCACCCGGAGAATCGCAGGACTTCGTGCAGCGCCTTCTTCCGGAACTGAGCCTCGGCGGGATACGGGACCCGCGAGCGCGAAACGTAGAGGTATCCCGACTTCGAGGAGTGCACGCCGAGCACGGGGACGCCGTTCAGGCGTCGGTTGGGTGTCCTGGTGAGTGTCCCGCCGAGACGACCGAGCGACCGAAGAACCGCTTTGAAGCTCAAACTAGCCGCGACGCCGTCGGCATCGAGACTTCCTTCTTGGAACCACGCACCCGCGTAGGTCGCCGCCTGAGCATCGCTGTAGTGGAGATCCTTCTTCAGGTAGATGGCGTTCGCAGAGAAGTACACCGATCCTGCAACGACCTCCTCTTGGGCGCTCGCGGACTTGATGCTGAGCGAGTAGGAGCCGTCGCCGTCCGAGAGCACGGTCAGGTCCACCTCCTCGAGAGTTTTCCCATCTCGGACGTAGCCGCTAATTGCGACAGACGAGGCGGACGCGAACGCGCCCTCGGCCTCGCGTAGGAGCTCTTTTGCTGAGACAGTCCCCTTTGCGACAGTGGTGGCCGAGGTCGGAACCTCGCCGACCACCCCGACACTTAGCACGACAAGGACGACTGCCCAGGCACTCCAGAAGGTGGCGGACCGGTGGTTCCACACGGCGGCTGTCAACAGCTGTCCGATCTCGATCGGGGGACTAAGCTCGAAGCGATGCTATCCAGGAAGCCGACCAAGCCATTCCTCTCCAGAAGCAGGGACACCATTTTCGGCACTGGCGGCATCGATCGCGGTCGTCACCGGCTTGCGCCTCGCTTGAGGAGGAGCTCGTCCGGATTCGTCGTGGCAGCGGAAATTTTCACCTCCAAGGGGAGTCTGTCGCGAAGCGTTGCCGCCCCGGAGTAGAACGACGGAATGGGAAGACGCCCAAGGGAGCGGTCCTCGCTCGACGCGAGGTGGCGTGGTCGCGCGACGCTCGCGGTCGTCGCCGTCGTTGTGTCGATGCTTTGTGGGTGGTCCGCGGCCGCACTTGACGGGGCATTCTCGCATCCGCGTGCTGCGCCTGGCCTTCGATCGTTCTCGGTCGACGCGACGCCGGGCCTGATCAGTTCAAGCTGTGCCGGGGGCCGGACGGTGTCGAGTTCACTTTTCTCGCGCTACGTAAGTCCGCCTTTTGATTCGGCACCAGTCGCACAGGAGACCTCGAACGGTGTGACCGTGGTCGCGGTCTCTGGTGCCACAGCACCCGACTCGACGATCCTGCTTCGAGCATTCCTGCCGAGTTGTGAGCCGGATCGGGCGTTCGGCAAGGCGGGATCAGAGACGGTGAATGTGCGGCTCGGCAGCGAAGCGCTGCCGAACATCGTGATCACCTCGGCTGCGCCTGGCCCCGCAGATTCGATCATCCTCGCTGGTTCGAGCGACGACGGCATGTTTGTCGGAATGATCGACGCCGACGGTCGGATCGAGCACGACTTCGGAGCAAATGGTTGGGCGAGACTGCCATGGCAGGGAGAGCCGACAGCGCTCGTCCGGGAACCGTCGGGCGACATCGTCGTCGCTGTCCGCGACGGGGAGGACTGCTGCGAAGTGGAATTTCTGGGCCAGATCTCGGCAACCGGCATAGTGCTCGAGTCGTTTGGTGCCACCGGTCGGGCGGTACTGCCGGACTACTCGACTGGACCGGAGGGCGCACAGGTCACGCAACTTGCTCGAGCGGACAACGGCGATCTCTTAGTCGTGAGTACTGGTGGTCATATGGGCGCTCTGGCGAGTGTGGTCAGCGAGTTCACGTCGGATGGTAGGAGCGTCACCGCCTTCGATCGCAACATGGAGGCGGAGAGCTCACTTCTGCCGTCGGTCTTCGTCGGTGGCGTTCTCGTTCGGCCGGGAGGCTTTCTGCTCGTCGGTGCCGGGCAAGCAGGCCCAATCGGCCCGGCGCCGGAGCCGTCTGCTGCGGGACAACTGCTCCCCTTCGACGACGATGGAAGACTCCTCGGCTGGCTCGGCGGATCCGGGGCCTCGGAATTTTCCTCGAACGTCTATTGGAACGTGTGGGCGTTTCCGAGGCCGAGCGGCGGTTATCTCATGGTCGCGGCTTCGACACCATACCTATCGGCGACACCGGCTCCCCAGCGGGTGGAAGTTGTCGCATTGACGGGTTCTGGCTCAGTCGATCCAAGCTACGCGGACAGAGGATACGGCAGCTTCTCGCTGCCCGCCTCCTCCGGCTCGTTCGTTCCGGTGTCGGCGACGTCATCTGGTCATGCCGTCGCAGTTGTGTGGATCAACGCCGGCGATGCAGGGTCGTTGGAGCTCACCGAGGTCAATCTCTGAGCCCGAGCACATCGGCCAGCAGAGCTCGCCCGCGTCCGAGGGCCCCGTTCACACCGACTTCAGGGATCGCGCCAGCGCCTCGTTCGATGCGCGGAGCTCCCGACGCGTGTTCGTACGTCGGAGCCTGCTGTTCGGAACGGTGTCGCCGCTCTGGCACACTCTTTGACGTGGTCACCCAGAAGCTGAATACCGCGCAGCGCACCATCACCGTTATCGGCCTTGGCCTGGGTCTCTGCATTGTCGGCGGTTGGATCATGTCATGGGGCTCGTCAATCGGGTTCCTTGGATCTACGCCGCTTACTCCGAGCGCGACCTATTCGCAGATCCCGGTCATCCACGAGCCGTTCTTCGCGGTGCACCCGTGGGCACAGTTCCTGACATGGCTGGGATTGCTCGTGATCTGGGTGGTGTGCTCGATTTTCGTCTTCAAGAGTCCGGATATGAAAACTGACGGATCGGCCGAGGGCGCCGATTCTTGACGCGGCGTTAAGCCGCGCGGCTTCTCACCTACACCGAGGACATTCGCCCTCGCCACCTCGAGGGTGCACGAGGCAACATCACCGAGACCGGGGTTCTCGGGCGATACTCGATGCGCTTTCGTCGGGACAGAATGTAAGCGTGCGGCCACGAGGGCTCGTTTGCCTTTTCAGCGTGATGGCGATCTTCGCGGCTGTCGTCCCCGTCGCCTCTGTCGCGGCCGAGGGTGCGGCACCGGCGCCAATAGTCACCGAGGCCGCAGTCCCTACCTACGCCTCGAATTTCTTCTTCGGAACCCTCGGTGTCATCGGCGGTCGAGTTGTAGTCGGTGACCTGCCCGGTGGCTCGACGTGTTGGCTCGACGTCGTCGCACCAACGAGTCTCCGCGTGGTGTCGAGTGCCAGAACTTCATGTGAGAACCCGTCCCTTGCCGGAGAACAAGTCATGCCCGTCGAGTCAGTTACGCCTGTTGGCTCCGAGATCGGCGCCGTACGGATCGCGGTGCGCGATCAGTCGACGGGAGCGGTACATCTCGGACCGGTGGTCATGCGATACGGCAACTTCTCTGATACGCGACCGGAGTGGACATACGGCGGTGGCTACCTCTGGCTCTATGACGTCGGCACTGAGAACGTCTCGATTTCGACGAAGCTGCCTGCCGAGGTCCTTCGCATCTCGCTTTTGACCGGTCACGTACTCTCGACGGTGCTTGTGCATGCGCGGACACGCGTGACGCTCGCTGCTGACGACGACGGGCTCTGGATGGCATCGAGTTCAGAGACCACTGGACGCGGCCCGATTCTCTCCTTCCTCGGCGAAAGCGCCACGCATCCGGTCGACCTTGGACTGAGTGGCGCGAACGTGAACTGGGTCGTTGCCGTCGGACATACCGCGTGGATAGGGCTGCTAACAAGCTCTACGAAGGCGGTGGAGGAGATGGCGACCTACTCCTCGCCTACCGCTCCTCCGCGAATTGCTGTTGATCGACGGGGCACGCCAGCACCGACCGAACTCGGCCAGGGCTTCTTCGACCAGCAACCCGTACTCGATGCTCCAGGGATCGGCCTCGTGGCCCTCGCTCCAGGATGGCTCGACTCCATCGACGCGCCCGCATCTCGCGAACAGGTCCTCAAAATCGACCCGGAGACGGGCGCATCATCTGTACTCGCGACCTTCCATCTGTCACCCGCTGGATCGGTTGTTGGCAATCTCATCTACAACGGTGCGCTGTTCGCGCTCGTCGGCGATGGCGCGTACGCGAAGGTCTATCGAATCAAGCTTTAAGCTTGAGACGTACCTACTAAAGCAGCCTTTTTGACCGCCGGCTAGCGGGTTCTCGGGGGTTTTCGGGTCCCTTTCGGGCGCCCCGGTCCCGGCGTCTGGGATTTCGGTGGACTGGCCGGCGAGCCGAGGGTCGAACGAGGGTGGCGAGCGATTCGGTTGGGGGTCAGGCAATTGGATCGTTCGACTGCGAGGCTGATTGGGCAAGGATGGGATCGTGCCCCACGAAAGTGATGCCGGACCGTCGGCCGAATTTCCCGAGGCACGTACCCCAGCGGAACGAATCGCGGAGGCGGTGGCGCTCCGGTTCCGTAGGGTTCCATGGGATCCGTCCGAGATCGTGCCCGCAGCGGTCGTCACCGCCGTACTGCTATCTGCAGTAGCCGAGATCGCTGCGGCGATCGTCATAGGAGTGTCCGGTCAGGGTTTTGGTGTTGCGGAGTCCCTACTGCAAGCGACGGACTGGGCTCAGCCCGTACTCGTAGCGGTGCTACTCGGTTCGGTTCTCCTTTCCTGGAAGGAGGTCAGTACACGTTGTGACGACCTCGACTTCTTCTCGTCCACCGACGACGATCTGGCCGCGAGCGAGATCGATCCTGACGAGACGATGGTCAGACTGTTTCGGTCGCGCTTTTTGGCCTCGAGTGCACTCGTCGCGGCGGGGTCGAGCGCAGCAGCAGCGATCGGTTTCGAGGTGGGTGTCGCCATGGAACGGCTCCAACGCCCGATCGGACTGGGTGGGTTCGACGGTCAGACCTGGGGCGCGCTTATCCAGGGTGGCGGAGTCGCTCTGGCCGTTGGTGTGCTCGCATTTGCGTGCCTCGTCATCGGGCGGCGAATCCACCGAAGAGCCAGGGCGACCTTGGCATTGCCCGAGAGCGAGCTCGCAGACCACGACTAAGGACCCTTGGACGGAGTAGCCGACGCGAGGACGAACTCACGCTAGAGCCTTTCTACGGCTCTGGCTTGTACTGCCGTCGGGTCCGTTTAATGACAACTGCCGGCGAGGCGACCTTCGGCACGCAGGGCCTTCGAACGCGCTCCTAATCGACGGCCGGCGGTCACAGGCCAGCCTTTACGACGGACGCCAATCGATGCATCCAGCAGGCGCTGTGACGAGCGCTCAACTGCATAAGATTCGACCAAGATCGAGCGCCGAGGAGGCCATAGCGTGACAGCCGCCCAGTCGATGCCGCATCTTCAAGGTCTGACACCAGGCGCAGCCCTGCTCGGAAACCGCCAGTGTTCTTGTGGCCGACGCGTTGAGCTCGTCGACGAAGGCCCCGGACCGGCCACTTATCAATGTCCGTCGATCCGGGAGAGTGCGGAGGGCGACAGAGACTAGAGAGCTCGCAGGGACCCTGTAGACCGAACACCGCTCTTGTCTCCGCCGACGCCCACCTAAGTCTGGTTCTTCTTCTGTCTACCGAGGTCGACCCCGAACGACGGCTCGCCTATCGGTAGGTCCGTCGCTGTCGTCTGGCGAATCGCTGTCCCAATGACTCTGGCCTCAGCCATGAAATCCTCGTAGTCCGTGCCGCGACTGTGCAACTCCTCGACGCGCGTCTCGATCGGACCAGAGATCAAGAGACCGACCGCACCGAGTTGCAGTGTCCGGTCGTCGGCGAGATCTCGAGCGGCGTTCCGGGCTCCGATGAGGAGATGGGTGTGGCTCGGTATCTCGCCGGGCATGACCGACTGATGGATCATCATGCCGGACAGTGCATCGTTTCGTCGCATGGAGATAGCGGTGGCTACCACGAGCGCAATCGGCATCCAGCCCAGACGATGGAGTTTCGCAAGGTCCATTCCCGAGAGGGCCGTCGCGAACGGCGGGGCAGAGGCTCGGTTGGGACCGCGAACTGCTAGCCCTACGAGCGAGAGGCCTCGGACTCCTGCGATCCGACGGTCTTCAGAGACCTTCACGTCGATCGCGCCGCAGCCCCCTAGCTCCACGACTGATTGGAGGAGACGACTCAGCGCCAGTTGCCATCCATGTTCGAGCGCACGTGCGTACCCGGCGAGAGGGAACTCTCCGCCGTCGACACTCGTCTGTGAGGGGTCACCGGCAGTTGTGGCCCACTGACCGTTCGGGCGCCACGAGGCACTCTTGTAATCGAGTGTGCTCAGGTGAACTGCCTCGCTACCCGAGACCATTCCGATCGGCTCGTATCCGTCTGCCTTCAGTCCGATGAAGCTCGACATGCTAAAGATCCGAGTAGAGGTATCGACCTTCGTTTGTGATTCCGCGAGTGCCATCAGAGCAAAACGGGGCGCTTTGCGATTCCGAAATCGAGTCACGAAGCCGCCCATGCGCGTAGTTTTGCAGCTAGGTGCCCGACAGGATGAGGGCTGGGATGACCGAGGCTGGGGGTGCTCCGATGAGGGCTATGACAGGGTTAACGCAGCTTGTGGACGTGCATGCGCACTTCATCACCGAGGACTACACCGCGGCGGCCAAGGACTTCGGAATCGAGGCACCAGACGGGCTACCCGCGTGGCCCCACTGGTCCGCGCGAGAGCACTTGGAGGTGATGGACCGCACTGGTATCGCACGGGCGATCCTGTCGGTTTCCTCGCCCGGGGTTAACTTCGGCGATGACGCAGTCGCCGTGCAGATCGCGCGCGACGTGAACGCCGCCGCTGCCGAGATCAGCGCCGCCAACCCGGGACGGCTCAGCTTCTTCGGCGCGCTTCCGCTACCGGACGTCGGGGCCTCCTTGGACGAGATTCGTCGCTGCTTCGATGAGCTTGGCGCAGATGGCATCGCGTTGTTGTCGAACGTGCACGGCGTGTATCTCGGCGATGAGCGCTACAAGTCGGTGTGGCGTGCACTGGACGACCGGGGCGCAGTCGTCTTCATCCATCCGACGGCCCCGCCACACGGAGAGTCGGTGAGTCTCGGTCGACCGTATTCGGTCGTCGAGTTCATCTTCGACGAGGCGCGGACGGTCATCGACATGATCTTCGCTGGCGTTCTTCTCGATTACCCGCGAATCAAGTTCGTCATAACCCACAGTGGCGGCGCCCTGCCCGTCATCGCCGATCGAGCAAGCGCTCGCTATACGCCACCGAAGGACTCAGGCGTGACGCTGCGCGACCAGTTGGGCCAGCTCTGGTTCGATTGCGCGGGGACTCCGTTGCCCACTGCGCTTCCGACTTTGGCGACGGTGGTAGGCGAGCAGCAACTCGTGTTCGGGACCGACTACTGCTTCGTCCGACCTGACGGGGTGGCAGCGCACGTGCAGCGAATCATTGCTGACGACCACGCCGATTGGCCGGCGATCATGGATCGAAATGCGATCCGTCTCCTGGCAGATACGGCCCATCCGGTAGGGGAATACCCCGGTAGCTGATTCGTCACCCGGCTACCTGGGCTGCAGCGTGGCTCGATTGGATGCGTGACGCACCATCGGCGTGAGGTCGAGACGCTGGCACACCCGATCGAACGCCTACGGGTCATGTCGCTGCTTCTCGACGCAGCTACGGCCTGGCAGGACACGTCTCAGGGTCTAATCGGACTGACGTGAACTCGTCGGTTACCGCACGCCATTTCAGTTCCTGTGGCAGCTCTACGTCGCAGGTCGCATCACCAGGGTCGTCAAAGGTCGGGCTTAGTGTTGTTCATTGCTTATTGCGAGAACTCGGCGACGAGGAGCGGCAGTGGATAGTCAAGAACCGAGCACTCCGGTTGTGCTCCCGTACCGAAGCCCGTACCGGCCAGTCCAATGGATCGGCGAGAAGGACGTTGCGCATCCGTCATTTGGACCTGCGATCTTCACAGCGGCGGCCCTTTGGTTCCTGATTCAGATCGTCTCGGCTTGGGTGTTTCATCCGAGCTACAGCTTGGTCTCCAACACGATTAGCGACCTCGGCGAGACCAGCTGTAGGGGCGCCTACGGGAACGGGATGTGCTCACCTCGTTGGTGGCTCACGGATTACGTCGGCTTCTTGCTGCTCGGCCTAGTCATGATTATTGGTTCGGCGCTGCTCTACCACGAGTTCTCCCAGAGAGTCCCTCGGGAGCGTCGCGCTGCGATGATCGGGTTCACGCTGATGGCACTCGCCGATCTTGGTTCGATCCTCGTCGGGTTTTTTCCCAAGAATGTAGATCGGACCATACATATCCTTGGAGCCTTTCTCGCCATCGGCTTCGGCAATCTCGCGATATTCGCGCTCGGGGCCTTCCTCACCCTTCCGGAGTCGATGCGACGCTCCCTGCTGACTTTTAGCAGTCTCGCTTTGGCCGCGCTGGTGTGCTTCGCCGGCCACAAATACTTCGGCATCGGCGGCGGGATCATGGAGCGCATTGCCGCCTACCCGGAGACGATTTGGCTCATCACCTTAGGCCTGTACGTCTGGCGATTCCACCCGCAGGAGTCCGGCTCGTACACCTGACCAGGACGGCGCGTTGCCCTGAAGATGTTCGCCACGGCGGCGGTTCTAGAAGCTGTCAGCATGGCCCAGGTCAGTGGCCATGAATCGCTGGGTCGTACCGAAACTCTGGCATGGCCATATGCAGTGATCTCGATGAGATCCCGCATAGCTGTGTCGCCGAATGCCGGAGGACTCGCTTCGAGCTTTTAGAGTTCGACTGAGGATCACCGTGGCTCTACGCTCGGCACAGCTGTCCGCCAAGGAGCGGCGAGCTCACTCGAACGAGCGGAGGAGACATGGCCGACCTGCCAAAGCGCGAGCTCGGCAGCACTGGGTATGAAGTCACGAGTCTTTCCTACGGCGCGATGGAGCTCCGCGGCGCTCCGCGGGGACCCCAGCTTTCCGATGGAGAAGCGGGGGAGCTGCTGAACACGGTGCTCGATGTCGGGATCAACCTGATCGACACTTCGATCGACTACGGACTGAGCGAGGAGCGGATCGGCAAGTTCATCTCGACGCGTCGTGACGAGTACTTCCTCGCGACCAAGTGCGGCTGCGTGCCTAACGGGGAAGGAGAGCACGTTCACACCGCGGCGAATATTCGTAACGGGGTGGAACGGAGCCTGGACCTGATGCGCACGGACCACCTCGACCTCGTCCAGTTCCACCGAAGCCTCACTCCTACCGAGTTCGACGAAGAAGGGGCCTTAAGCGAACTTCTCGCGCTCCGCGACGAGGGCAAGGTGCGCTTCATCGGGGTGTCGGGCACGGTCCCGAACCTAGATGACCAGGTTGACATGGGTGTCTTTGACGCATTTCAGATCCCGTACTCGCTTTTGCAGCGCGATCACGAGGCAGCGATCGCCCATGCGTCAAGCGCTGGAGCGGGTGTCATCGTTCGCGGCGGGGTTGCACGCGGTGCTCCGACGGACTGGGAGCGGCGGACGTACTACATGCTGCCGGGGAGCCAGATGCAAGATACCTGGCAAGCAGCCAACCTCGACACGTTGCTCGACGGAATGAGCCGCATCGAGTTCACGCTCCGCTTCACCCTCTCCAACCCGCATCTCGACACGACGATCGTCGGCACGAGTAGTCGCGACCACCTGGCGGCGAACGTCGAATTCGCGATGCGAGGTCCGTTGCCCGCTGAGCTCTACCAGGCTGCGCTCGAGCGGCTCGACGCGCTGCAGGCTGCTTCGGAAGAGAGCTGAGTCTCAGCGGGACAAGCGTCTGGCCCATCGTTCTCGGGCAGGTTGGTGATTGCGCGTCGCCGGCGAAGCAGATCGCGGTCAGACCTGCCGGTCTACATTCCAGAGGCTCCCGACCACACACGAGGCCAGGCCGACACGTAAGTCGCTGTCGAGCGTGTCCCAGGTGGTAGCGACCTGCTCGTCGAGGCTCGGGGCGAGTTCGACCCAGGTGGGAACTGCCCACCCGCAAGGGTCGGCGATTGGTCCTTGATAGGTGGCGAGGAGTATCCCGGCGCCGAGTGGGAACTCATCAGTCGACAACATGTTGTGCCCGATGGAACCGTCTATCGAACGAACCGCAGCACCACATAGCGCAGCGTCTGCCATGAGATCGACGACCGCTGCGATTCGTGGGGTGAAGATCGGGGGGTCTGGCTCGGGCTCGAGCAACTCGAGCAGCGTCGAACCGGGCTGGTCGGCAAGACCGAGTCCGATCTCGGCCACGTGTCGTCCATTGCCGACGACGAGCTGGGTCCCGAAGATTCCAGCGGCTTGATAGTGGCGGAGCGGATCGTCACCGCCGCCGCCGGTGTCCTCGATGTGAAGCTCGGTCCCTCGAGGAACAAATTGGCGCCGGCGTGAGGCCTCACTTCTTCCCGTAGCCCAGTAGAGCGCAACTAATCCATAGTCGGTCCGACCGATGAGCAGTCCCCGCCCCGGATACGGAGAGTTAGCAAGAGCGTCTTCGAGATTCATCTAGGCAGTCTCCCTTGTCGGCGCCCGTCAGGCGGCGTTCTGCGTCCACGTTGATGAGCGGACCTGAACCTCACGTCAAGGCGCACCGGGATGTTTGCCCGAGCGTGCTGAGCATCCGCCTGTTCTCGCGAGACCATCCAGTGTGTCTACGAGGATTGCTCTAGCGGTCGCGATTAAGCGGTGCGTTACTTGAGCTGCTTGGCTGCAGGTGGATTCGTTGGCACCGGATCCTTAGCCGCCACAGATGGTTCGAATGAAATCGCGACGACGCGGCGGGGGATCGCCGCGACTGTGGTGGCGAGCGCGATCGCAATAACGACAAAGGCCAGGAAGACGTGATGGACCGCGAGAAAGAGTCCCTGGCGAACGAAACTCGAGGCCGCGTGATCGTGGATTGCACTCGAGCCACCAAGAATCAGCGCCGCGGCGTTCGCGCCATGTGGCAGATGCGCCGCTATTGCCACTGGAGGATTCCGCAGCCAGCCAACGAGCGAAGAGTTCGCGATCGACCCGAACACCGCGACCCCGAGTGCGCCACCGATGGTTCGTCCGAACATGTTCGCGCCGGTGACTACGCCTCGTCGATCCCAGCCAACCGTCGACTGCACGGCGACGATCACGGAAGTGGCCACAAATCCGAATCCAAGGCCGACGATCGACCCAGCGACGGCGATCAATCCGAGCGAGACCGACGATCGCAAGAACGCGAACGCGATCGCCCCACTTAGGCAGATGCATGACCCGATAAGCGCGGTGAAGCGGAAGCCGGTATGTCCATAGAGTCGCCCCGAGACAACCGATCCGAGAACCCAGGTGACCGACTCGCCGGCGAGCGCGAATCCGGCGAGCACCGGTCCGACACCTACGACGCCTTGGGCGAAGGTGGGTACGTACGACGTCAACCCGATAAGGAGCGCGCCAATTGCTAGACCCGCGAGGTTTCCCGCCACGAGCGTGCGCCATTTAAAGAGCCACGGCGGCATGAATGGTTCGGATGCCCGGCGTTCGATCTCGACGAAGGCGACGATCAGCGCGAATGCCGCAGATAGAACTACAAGCTCTGCAGGCGAGGTCCAGGCCCAGTGGACGTCACCTTGCAGTAAGCCAAGGATCAGCAGCGTCATACCGCCCATCAGCGCGATCGCGCCCGCGTAGTCGATCCGGTGTGTCTGTCGAACGACCTGCTCGTGCAGGTGTCGAGCGAGCATCACTGCAGCTATCGCGCCGACGGGCAAGTTGAGGTAGAAGATCCAACGCCAGGACGCATACTGCGAGAGCGTCCCGCCGAGCGCGGGGCCCACGACCGCCGCGACTCCCCAGACACCCGAGAGGTATCCCTGGATTCGACCTCGTTCTTCGACCGTGTACAGGTCGCCGACGATCGTCATTGCGACGGGCTGGACAGCTCCGGCGCCGATGCCCTGGAGGCCGCGAAACACGATGAGCGTCGGCATGCTCCACGCTGCTCCAGAGAGGGCGGAACCAAGGAGAAAGATGCCAATACCGACGAACAGCACGGGCCTGCGCCCAAAGATGTCTGCAAGCCGGCCGTAGATCGGAACCGTTACCGCCTGGGTCAACAGGTAGATCGAGAACACCCAGGGGAACTCGCTAAAGCCTCCAAGGCCCCGCACGATCGACGGGATTGCAGTGGAGACGATTGTGTTATCTAGCGCGGCGATGCCGATGGTGACCATCAACGCGATCAGGATCGGGCGGCGTGACACGGCGTCACGAAGTTCGGCGGGTGACCGCTGCGCGCTCATCTGGCAACTATCTCACTACCAGCGTGTGCCGCATTCGACAGCTCGACTGCCGTTGGCAATACTCCTGGTTACTTGAGTTTGCCGATACAGATCGGGACGCGTGAACTACTACCAAGTTCTTGGCGCGCCAGAAGACGCCACTCAAGAGGAACTTCACCAGGCCTACCTGGCGAAACAGGCGCAGTTGGCGCCCGAGCGGTTCGCGGGAGCTCCAGACGACGTGCTCGGGGCGATGAGACGGGCCTTAGTGACGGTCGATCAAGCCTGGAGCATGCTCGGCGACGAAGCGCTCCGAGGCAACGACGAAGCCGACATCGGAGCCCCATGAAGGCAGGCGACAGCACCACGCGGAACACGTCTGGGAAATGGAACGTAGACTCAGACTGCCGTCCACCTCCGTGCCTGGCATTTCATCCGCCTCCTTCTCACAGCTTGACGACAAGTCATCTCGACGGCCTTGCCGGGCCGCCGATGGTGGCCTCGGAGGAGTGGTTTGGTTCTCCGCTCTTCGAGCCCATCACCGCAGATGGTCTGGGCTCGGTCGACGCGAAGGTCAAATGACTGGCTCTGACTGCAGCTGAGAGGGTCGTCTGGGTCGGTAAACGAGTCGGGGTAACGTCGACGAGAATGGTCCTTCCCGGTCGATGTTTGGCTGCCCGTCTCGTGGTAGGTGGCAAGTCGCACCACTGGCACTCGCCGCGCATTTTATGGGTCAGGCCTACGGTCGCGAACTGTCGCTCTTTCGCCAAGGACGCCGCACGGTATGTCGTTATTCGAACCGGTGGATCACGCCGGACGACAGAAAGTGTTGCTAGCGTCACAACATGATTTGGCACTGGTTCTTGCACGTTAGTGGTGCCAATCAAGAGTCTGGTACTTGGTATGGGTTTTGGAGTGGGTTCGGTGGCTCTATCCCGGATTTCTTAATCCTCGGTGGCTTCATCACCTATCTGCAGCAGCACAATTGCCATGTCCAGCATTGCTGGCGGCTAAGAAAGCATGCCGTCGAGGGAACTCCCTATATCGTTTGCAGGAGACACCACCCTGGCGTACCCGTAGGAGCCGTTACGGCCGAAAGCGTGGCAGCCGCTCACAAGGCGGCAAACGAATGATGTTGGCCTCTAGCTTCATTAATAGGTGGGTGTGGCCGGCCGGTGGTTCGGGTGGAATACCAGGCGATGTCGTAGCCACGTTGGTATGGGTGATCATCGCCTTCGTCACGGTGTCTGTTCTCTGGCCTCCGGCGCGCAGGTCAATTGAGCGATTTGTGAAGGGCCATCTTGCCGAGGGAAACGCCGAACTGCACGCCAAGCTCGATCACATAATCAAACACCACCCAGACATTCCCCCTTATGAGTCTGAGTCCAAACAGAACTCAGACTCGACGGAGTTTTGAAGAGATGAGCGTCGCCACAAGTCGACCATAGTCACCCGATAGATACCCAAAATAGAACGCTACGTACGCTGGGTCGGCGAATCTTGAAAGATCAGCCTGTGTTGCAACTCACCAATCGTTTTTCTGGCATGGACTCATCGCAATAACTCGCTGCCCGTTACTAGGCGATCGTCGCCGACGCGAATTTCTCGGACATGCAAGCATTCATCGGATCACGGAATTCTCCCTCGAGCACGATCGAGAGCTCTCAGCATCATCGCGAGCTCGCCAACGATTGCGGCCGGTCTCAAGGCGACTATCGCCGATGACTTCGCGACGGCAAGACCCTGGCTCAGCAGAGTTCCCCGCGATTTTGGAGGCGACGTCGCCCGAGCCGCTGGCGGTGAAGCTTCCGTCGCAGTGTTGGAACCAGTTCCTACAAGTGGACCGGGAGACGTAGCCCTGGGGGTTGGCACCAACGACCCGGTTGCTCCAGCGGCCGTCGGGAAAGTCACCGACCGAGTGCCAATGTCGAAGGTTGCCGGCTGTGGGGTCCCGCGCGAACGCTCCAGGTTGGAATATTGGTCGCCTCCCCATTCGAATACAACGAGGTCTCGCCCACACTGTTCGATTATGGCGATCTTCGTCCATTGGTCCCTTTGTCAAGACAGTCGAGACGACGCTGGCGTCGCAATGCTGAAGGATCACGCTTATGCCTCCGTCATCACATCGAGGAAACTGAATTGCCGGTCTTCGAATGGCATCCCCGAATTCTGAGAGAAGCCCACGGTTCGGCGTCGAGGCATGACGCCGAGCGTGGATTCCGTGCGGACTGGGACGGCTCGCGATGAGTGGTGCATGATTGAGCGTTGCTGAGCCAAGGAGGGACCATGCTCACTGCCACCGAGAAGCGCGAGCGATTTCGAGCAGTGCTCGCGCGTGACTCATTGACCGTCATGCCTGGGGGCTTCAGCCCACTGTTCGCGATGATGGCCGACGAGCTCGGCTTCGAAGGGTTCTTCCTTGCCGGCTCCCAGATGTCTGCCTTTCTCTTCGGCGTCCCGGACCTCGGCATCCTTGGTCTGCACGACGTGGTGGCGCACGGAGCTCACGCGGCCGGGCGGACGGATATCCCGATCATGTCTGACTGCGACACCGGATACGGCAACGCGCTGAACGTGCATTTCGCCGTCGGCGAGATCGTCCGCAGCGGCGTCGCGGCGATGTCACTCGAGGACCAGGAGGCGCCGAAGAAATCGGCGACGAGTGCCGGTCGACGCACGATCCCAAAGGAGGAGGCGATCGGCAAACTCCAGGCGGCGGTCGATGCCCGCGATGCCATCGACAAAAGCTTTGTGCTGTGCGCTCGCTGTGACTCACTCGGCGCCGAGAACGAGCAGTTCTCCGATGCGCTTGACCGTTGCATCGGCTATGTGACCGACGGCGGCGCCGACTTCGTCTGGCTGAATTCTGTCGAGACCCGCGCGGACCTACGGACGGCCTGTCGGGAGATCCCGGCTCCTGTCCTCGTTATCTGGGGAGGTGCCGAGGAACCTGAGCCGAGCCTGTCGGAGTACGAAGATCTCGGCGCCCGCATCGTGCTCTATCCGACGATCGCGGCGAGCGCGGCCACGCAAGCGGGGTGGGCGATCTTGTCGGGCCTTCGCCATGATGGGCAGGAGGGGATGGCGAACTGGAAGCAGGCACTCGCCGAGGGCACCTACGGACCGGCGAACCAGGCCCAGCTCCTCGGGACCGCCGACCTACGAGTTCTTGAGGAGCGCTTTCTGCCCGCGAGCGCGCAACGAGACTACGAGCACAC
Organism: Acidimicrobiales bacterium; assembly: GCA_036510575.1. Lineage (GTDB taxonomy): Bacteria > Actinomycetota > Acidimicrobiia > Acidimicrobiales > Bog-793 > DATCDR01. The sequence goes on from DATCDR010000128.1 coordinate 19,645, forward strand.
CTGGGGCCACGGCCCAGACCGCGGTCCTCGAGTGGAGAACTGACCGCTCGGAGCATGTTCGGGTCCGAGCCGGCCGACTGCCGAACAGTGGTTGCCCCCGGGTTCAGCAACGATCGTTAGGAACAACACGACGGCAGCCCAGTGTCGAATTCACACCAGTCAGTGAGACTTGACTACATCTCCTCGTAAAGTGCCTCGCCGCGGCGAAGGCGCGTAGCGATTCGGACGACCTGGGCGAGTTCGCGCCGCGTCGGGGTGTGCGCGGCGAGAAAGCGCGCAGCGCCGGTGAGGATCATCGCCGCCTGTTCAGAATTCTCCGGCCAGGCTTCGCTCTGGCGAACGGCTGCCTCGTAGACCTGGTACCAGTGGAACTCGACATCTTCAGCGAGCAGCGCCGCACCGAGCGCGGCGACGACAGCGCGCTGGTCGCCGCCAGCGCTGAGGAAGCCGTAAACGATTGCACCCGCCTCTTCCACCATCCCCTCGCGCTCCCAGCACTGCTCGAGCTCGCCAAGCTCAGGCGCCGTTGAACGCGCATGCGACGAGGGTGGACGAGCCGCTGGGATGTTCAAGAAGCGGTCCAGGAAGACCTTCATCGCGACCTGGTAAATGCCGCGCGCGACCACAGGTGTCGGCGAGCGACGCACCATCTGGTGCGTCGCGTTCGCCGCGGTGAAGCCGTGGTGCACGACGTCCCAGTCACTGTGGTCGTTCTGGGTGTGGAAGCGTACGAGCCGCAGCGCGGCGGCATAGGCGACGGCTCGCGCAAGCTGCTCGTCATCGGCTCCAGCGGCACGCGCCGCATCGAGCGCCGTCACGACTGTCGCAGGCTCCTCGGCGAGCACCTCCCAGGCGAGCGCGTCGACCTCCTGGTCGCTAAAGACGGAGTCCGCTCGCGCCTCGGTCGGAAGGGAGTCGAGCGACTGGGTAGGGGCGAGCAAAGAGACGAGATCGAAGGGATGGCGCCACTGTCCGGACTCCTCGGACCGAGACGAGGTCGCCGTGCCGTGTGCCAGGGCGGGGAGCACGGAGATGGCATCTTGCCATCCGAGATGCTCGAGCAGCTCGAAGGCCTTGTTGGTGAAGTCGACCGTGTGCCCCCCGTCGACAAAGAGGTGGTCCGTGATCGCGCCGCCCATCAGCGCGCTCATCATCTCGGGATCGGATTTCTCGGCGATCGCCGTTGCGAGCACCCGTTCACAGGCGTCCCCGTTTCGAGTGTCGACGAATCGGCGGTACCAAGTCTCGAGACGCGTGGGCTCGATCTCCGCTGAGAGCGGGGCGAGGGCAAACCAGGGAGCACGACCCCGTGTGTCCTCGGACACGAACGCGAGGCCATGCACGAGGGCGAGGGCGCGTGCGTGGGGTTCGAGGTGGGGGAGGACATTGGCCATCGCGACGAGCACCGTCAGGCCCGTTCCCCAACCGGCCTCACGGTTGCGAAGACCGAACTCCGCGCCCGCGCGCAGCACGGCGGTCGTGCCCTCGTCTTCACCCATCAGTTCGAGCAGGGCGAGAACGGCCTTCGCGCTGACCAGCGTGAGACCGTGCTCGAGTCCTTCTTCGAGACGCCGAAGGTGGTGCGTGACCGGGTCGGCATTGCCGCGGAGCACGACGTAGACCTGGTTGTCCTCGATCTCGACGCCGTGGGCATGGACGTCGTCCGCGAAGGGATCGAGCGTGCCGCCAGAGGCAAGGTCGAACCGCGCGTTGTGCCACAAGCAGGTGAGGAGCCCCTCTTCGACCTTGCCCCGGTGCAGCGGGAAGCCCATATGTGGGCAGCGGTCGTCGACCGCCGCTGGCTCGCCGTCGCACCAGAAAACGCAGACCGGCTGGGAACCGACCTTGCCTGCCAGGACACCCGCTCGGGCCAGCTCGTCGACCGTGCCGATCGGCGTGCGCTCCATCTCCTCAGCCATCTTGTTGACCTCCACTACCAGCCGGAGCGAACCGTTCCTAAAGAGAACGCCTTGATTTCATTCCCAGCATTTGTCGCATTTCTGCAGTTCGCCGCCAACTGAGTCGCGCGCCCATTTCTCTAGTGCTTCGACGGTCGGTGAGCAGATCTTGGCGAAGTCACCCGTCGTCCAAGGCGATTTTGTGCCGTTTATCGTGTAGCAGTTGGCCCAGTGCAGCATCAGATACTCGGGCGTCGCGTTCCGATAGCAGTTGACGACGTAGCCACGAGGGTTCTGGCGGGTCCAGAAGAGATAATCGCGGTCGTTATCCTCGAAGGCGATCAGCGGATGTTCAGCTTCGATCGGCACGATGCAACGGTACCGCGCCGTCATTGGTCAAGACCCAGCGAGGGAAGGATCATCGTGGTCCTTAGACAACCGTGGGTCCACCGTCGGCGAAGAGATCACAGAGATTGGTGGGGAGTCTTGAGCGGTGCCGTGATCAGCTGGTACCGATCGGTTCCTTCGGTCGTCTAGAGGATGGTCTGGATCTCCATTACCTTGCTCTCATGGCATCTAGCGAAGCGATCGAGGCATTTCTTGCCGAACCGCGCAATCTGGTCGTTATAGGTCTCCGAAAGGACGGCTCCCCGCAGGCGACGCCGAACTGGTTTGCCTGGGACGGCAAGCATTTCTACGTCTCGACGACCAAGAAGCGCGCGAAGTACCCCATCTTCAAACGGGAGCCGCGCGTCGAGCTTCTGATTGACGATCTTGAGAGTCGGCGGTACATAGCTCTTTCCGGCAAAGTCGAGATCCGTGATGACCTCGAGGCCGTGCTAGCGCTGTTTCGCGAAATTCGGGAGAAATACAGTGTGCCGGTGCCATCTGACGAGGAGTTCCTCGCTTGGCTACAGGGCGAGGATCGGGTCCTCCTAGTCATCACTCCCGACAGCTCGGTCGAGACCTGGCGCACTAACGGTTTCAACTAGAGCGGGCCGGCAGCGGGAAGGAGCTAAACCTCCGTCCGCCTTAGAAGTGGCCTGGGGCAGGGCTTAGCCCGAATCGGCTTTGGCGGGGAGCGTGGGTGGTCCGAGCTTCTCTGTGATCACGAGGCGCTTGATGCCCGCGTTCCTTGGAATCCACTTCCACATCGTCGCTGCCGCCGCGAATCCGACGCAGCCGCTCACTACGAGACCCGCGCTCAGACCCGCGAACGCGGTCACGCCCGAGAGGATGAGGGGCCCGATACCCACGCCGGCGTCTGCCAGCTCGCGCCACACCCCGAGAAAGGTAGGCCGGCCGATCGCGGGCGAGGTGTCGGCGGCGAGCGTCATGACGATGCCCGAACCGATCCCGTTGCCAAAGCCGATCACCATCGCAACGAGCGCGATGGTGAGCGGGCCATGCGTGAGCGGCATGATGCAAAAGGCGATGCCCATGATCAAGACGGAGGGCACCGCAACCGACCGGCGGCCGTGGAGGTCCATGACCTTGCCTGCCGGATAGAACGTCAGAGCGTCGAGTCCACCGGCGAGGCCGTAGATCAGCGAAGCGTCGGTCGCGGACAATCCGATATGGCTGGCCCAGAGCGGGATGACGATCTGGCGAGTCTGGCGGATCGCAGAGAGGAAGAAGACGCCGGTTCCAAGCGTAAGGAACAGCCGTTTGTACTCCTTGACGATGCCCCAGGTGGTGACCTCGGCAGTGGCCTGTTTGCGCTCCTCGGTTACCTCGAGATCGGGGACTCGGAAGACGATGAGTGACGCGACCACGATCGCGATGAGGCTGACGTAGTAAGCACCGGGGATGCCCCACAGCTGCATAGCTGCCGCACCGAGAAAGGGGCCGACAAATGCGCCGATGCGCATCGTGCCACCAAGTGTGGAAAGCGCACGCGCCCGCATGTGGGGCGGCACCATGTCGGTCAAGTAGGACTGCCGCGCGAGCTGGTAGACGGAGCTCGCTGCTCCGATCAGCAGCGTCCCGAAGCCGTATACCGCTAGAGACGAAGCGCCCCTGCCGATGTCGATGAGACAGAACGCGAGCGCTACCACCATGATCGCGGAGGCGATCAGCATCGCTCTCCGCTCCCCGAAGCGAGTCGCCAGGATCCCCGAAGGGATGTTGGTCATAATCGACCCGATCCCGATGAGGGCACTGATCAATGCCGCCACTGACGTGCTTGCGCCGCGATGGATTGCTGAGAGAACGATCACCGGCAACATGGAGCCTTGGGCGAGGCCGAACAAAGTCGCGGGGGCGTAGGCCGCGATAGCCACGGAGCGCAGTCGGAACTCCTCTGTAGTGTCCCCTGCCCGCGGGCGACTCGCCCTCACGCGGTCGTCATTCGGAGGGGCCGCGGCCGTCGAGCTCGGATGCCGCAATCAGCGAGCCCGCGGGCTTAGAACCGGGAATCGTTGGCAGCGGCATGTGTAGAGCTTTTCAGATACGTGACGTTGACTTCCAAAGCCGACGACAGCGCCGTCCCGCAGACCACCTCCGTGGTGGCCAGACCGCAACTTAGGGGAGCTGTGGACTGCGCTGCGACGTTGCTAAGTGCTCTGGTCGAGGACTACGGCCGGTTGTCCATCCAAGGTTCTCTACTCCTCGATACTGCGGCCGAGGCGGGAACGCCCTGCTCAGCAGTGGTCCGAGGCATGCACGTCACAGTGAGGAGACAGCGGGAAGCACTTCCTTTCCGAAGAGCCGCAGTGCTTTTCGGGCTTGCTCGACTGGCATGCGGCCGAACTCGAAGTTGGCACAGAACACGTCGAGGCCGCCCATCTGCTCGTTCGTGCGTGTGATCTGTTCAATCACCGTGTCTGGAGAGCCGATGATGAAGATCCCCTGCTCGATACCCCACTCGTAACCGTTCGGGCCGGCCAGCATCTCGCGCAGGTGGTTCCGGGCGACGTTCTCGGGGAGCTCGCCCTCTCTGCCGTAGCCAGCGGGATCGAGGCCGTAGCGCTGATGGGCGAGCGCCCGGTTCTCCATTCCCCAGGTGTTGCCGTAGCGCGCCCGTGCCACCTCATGGGCCTTCTCGTCGGTCTCGTCGACGTACACCTGTCGCATGAGGAACGTGCGTGGTCGAGTTCCGAGTGGCTGGGTCTCAGCCCAAATCTTGCGATAGAAGGCGAGCCGCTCTGCGAGGTCCGCGTTGGTTTCGATGTTCTGCGCGCAGCCGAAGCCGTTTCGCGCCGCGAACTCGTGGGCGCGGTAACTGTGACAGCCCGCCCAGATAGGTGGGTGCGGCTGCTGGAAGGGACGCGGGAACGGAAGGTGGTCCAAGTAGTGCCAGAACTTGCCGTCGTAGGTGACCTCATCCTCGGACCAGGCGAGCTTGATGATCTCGAGTGCCTCCTCGCCCATCGCCTGGCGTTGCGCGTAGTCGATCCCGAAGCGAATCGACTCGACCTCCTGGGTGCCGATCCCGGTCCCGAACTCAACGCGACCGTGCGAGAGATGATCGAGGGTGGCGACGTCTTGGGCGAGGCGCATCGGGTTGTGAAATGGCAGCGGCCAGATCATCGTGCCGATCCGGATGACGCTTGTCTCGCGTGCCATCGCCGCGAGCATCACCGCGGCCGACGTCAGGCGCAGCGCCCGGTTGTTCTGGTGTTCGATCAGGTAGTACTGGTCATACCCGAGTTCTTCGGCCTCGCGAATCTGGAGAACGTGCCAGTCGTAGACGGCGCTCGGGTTATCAGTCTCGTGGAAGTCCCCGCCCGAGAACGGGTCCCAGACCGCCAAGTCCATCGCGCAAGCCCCCGATCTTCGCCGTGCTGCGGCATACCCCGCGCCGCTGCCTTCGCCACGCTAATGCCTCGGCATGGATCCCTATCCCGCCGCAGAGAGTGACGGTGGCGACCCCCTGCAATTCCTGAGTATTGCCACAGCGAGAGCGTTCTCCGGATGCCGATCGGACTCGCACTGGAACGGTGCCTCGTGTGCTGGCAACCAGTTGAGCAACAATGTCGAGATGCTGCTCCTATCCGGAGAAGAGCGCTTTACCGCTGATGACATGTACGAGCTAAGCGGCCTCGTATCGCTTGCCTGGACGGATGCCGCCGATCGCGACTGGTCAGTGCAAGCAGGAACGGTGGAGTGGTCGTGCACGAGAACGGCCGACTACGCAGTTGACTGCGCCTATGCCGTTGCAGCTGAGTGAGCAATGGTGAGTCCACTCACGCTGCACTCCTCACGGAGTTGTTCGGCCCAACACGATTGCCGGACCTCCCTTTCGCGTGTCTTCGCCAGCTGCTGAGCACGGCTCAGTCTGATGCTCGGCTCCACGCTTCACCGGGGCTCTGACTGAACCCAGGCTCGCCAGTCGGGCGAGGTTGATCGCGGCATTGTCGTCGCGATGATGTTCGGTGCCGCACTGCTCGCAGATCCACCTTTCGGCCCAACCGATCTCCTGGACGTGACCGCAACTTGGCGTGGAGCACGTCTTGGTGGAAGGGAAGAACCGGTCGGCCACGACGAGCGTGCTCCCATACCAGGAGCACTTGTAGGAGAGCTGTCGTCGCAGCCCACCGAGCGCCGCGTCGGAGAGGCCGCGCCTTCGCGCACGTGCGCCCGGCAAGCCTTTCTGTTGCAGCATTCCCGCAGCGTCTAGTCCTTCGACGACGATCGTGCCGTGGGTCTTGGCAAGGTTGGTCGCAAGGACATGGACGTGGTGTTTGCGGATGTTGCCCACCTCGGCATGGAGGCGGGAAATCTTGTGGTTCGCCGCCAGGTAACGGGACGAGCCTCTGTTTCGACGCGAACGCTGGCGGCTGAGCCGTCGAAGCTCGGAGAGTCG
>DATCDR010000129.1:0-8174 GCA_036510575.1 Acidimicrobiales bacterium
GGCCGGCTGGTACTAGCGGTCTTTGGCGCCTCGAACGAGGTTACGGTCCGCCTCTCAGACGAGGTCTGTACCGCGCTGCAGATCGTCGAGCACCTCCAAGACGTCGGCGAGGACTTTGAAGCAGGTCGGATCTACCTCCCCCAGGCGGACCTCGACCGGTTCGGAGTCGGCCCCGCCGATTTCGCCGCGTCAGCGGCGTCAGCGGCGCTTCGTCGAGTGGTTGCCTTCGAGGCATCGCGCGCCGCCGACCTGCTCGGCTCGGGTGCGCTGCTTGGGGCATACCTCCGCGGCGCCGACCGCATTGCAGTTGCGGGGTTCGTAGGCGGTGGCCTTGCCCAACTCCGTGCGCTGCGGCTGGCCTCGTATGACATCTTGGGCCAGACCGTAAAGGCGACGAAGTTCCAGATCGCTGGCGAGTCGTTGAAGTTGCTTCGCCGGTGGAATCGACGCTGATGGAGCTCGACGTCGCGTACGCGGCCTGCGAGGAGATCACGCGTGCCGAGGCCCGAAACTTCTCCTATGGCATTCGCCTGCTTCCAGATGAGAAGCGAAAGGCGATGTCAGCGCTGTATGCCTTTGCGCGGAGAGTCGACGACATCGGTGACGGAACGCTTCCAGTCGATGAGAAGCGTGCGGCTCTTGAGGCGGTCCGAGGACGTGCCCGCGGACTCGTCGCCGGCTCGATTGATGCTGCGGATCCGATCTCGGTAGCGCTTGGGGACGCAATCCGGCGCTATCCGATCGCTGCTGACGAGCTCATCGAGGTGGTCGACGGGTGCGAGATGGACTGCTCAACGTCGTCGTACGTGAGCTTCGACGATCTGGCCGCGTACTGCAGACTCGTGGCGGGCTCGATCGGCCGGCTCTCACTTTCGATCTTCGGCTCGAGTGACCCCGCCGCGCCGCACCTCGCGGACACGCTCGGGCTGGGGCTTCAGCTCACAAATATCCTGCGTGACGTCATCGAAGACCGCGACGTTATGGGTCGTGTCTACCTACCGCTCGAGGACCTGATCCGGTTCTCGTGCTCCCCGGACGTGGGGGGCGACCCGGATCATCTCGCTGAGCTGCTGCGTTTCGAGGCCGGTCGCGCGCGGGCGTTCTACTCAGAAGGTCTTGGGCTTCTCGATCTCCTCGACCGCCGCAGCAAAGCGTGCGTCTCGGCAATGAGCGGGATTTATCTCCGCTTGCTTCGCCGGATCGAGGCGAACCCGCTTGCGGTCCTCGATCGGCGCGTGTCGTTACCTGCATGGGAGAAGGCCTGGGTCGCGCTGCGAAGTCTGGCCGGGGCGAGCGCGTCATGAACGACACCCGCGCGCACGTAGCCGTCGTCGGCGGAGGACTCGCCGGGATAGCGACCGCCCTACAACTCGTCGATGCCGGACAGCGAGTCACTCTCTTCGAATCTCGTCCGCGCCTCGGGGGCGCAACCTGGAGCTTTACGCGAGACGGCCGAAATTTCGACAACGGGCAGCATGTGTTTCTCCGGTGCTGCGACGCGTACCGTCGCCTGCTCGATCGCTTGGGGACGACCGACAAGGCACCGATCCAGGAGCGACTCGAGATTCCGGTGCTACGTGCCCGACCTGGCCGTGATCCGGTGATGTCGGTCATCTCCCGCTCGTCGCTTCCCGCGCCGTTGCATCTTGGGAGATCGCTCGTCGCGTACCGCCATCTGTCAAGCGTGGACAGGCTTCGGTTAGGGGGCGCGGTTCGGGCGATGATGGAGGTCTCGGCCACTGATCCCCTCCTTGATCAGGAGACGTTCGGGGCGTTTCTCCGCCGCCACGGTCAAAGCTCCGTCGCTGTCGCGAACCTTTGGGATCTGATCGCACTCCCAACGACGAACTTGCGCGCCGATGAGGTCTCGGCAGCGGTCGCGGTCAAGGTCTTTAAGACCGGACTCCTCGAACACGCCGACGCGGCTGACATCGGCTGGGCGCGCGTCCCGCTACTTGAGCTACATGGCACTCCGGCTCGGCATCAGCTCGAAGCAAGTGGCGCCCGGGTCGCCCTTCGCTCGAAGGTAGAGGGCTTCGATGTGGAAGCTCGAGACGGCGGTGCACACCGGGTGGTCGCGGTGCGGACCGGCGGCGAGTCCGTTCCCGTCGATGCCGTCGTGATGGCCGTTCCGCATCTGCAAGCTGCCACGCTCGCCCCCGAAGCAGCAAAGCTGAACCGGCGACAGCTGCTGGCACTCGGCGCTTCGCCGATCATCGACGTGCACGTCGTCTACGCCGGGCCCGTGATGGACTACCCGATCGCTGCAGGCCTCGACTCGAGTGTGCAGTACGTTTTTGACACGTCCGAGTCCGCTGGCGTGGCTTCGGAGGGTATCCAGTGTCTCGCAGTCTCAGTATCGGGAGCAGATGCCGAGCATGGTGAGCAGGCGGAGATCTTGATCGAGCGGTACCTCGCGGCACTGAGCGATCTGTTCCCGCGGGCTCGTTCGACACAGGTCCTCGATGCCGTTGTGACGCGCGAACATCAGGCGACATTTCGCGCGGTGCCTGGCACCGCGTCGATGCGGCCAGGACCCGTGACGGGGCTCCCGAATTTCTTTCTTGCCGGTTCTTGGACGGATACCGGTTGGCCTGCAACGATGGAAGGTGCTGTTCGAAGTGGCAACAGGGCGGCTTGGCATGTGCGAAATCTCTGTGAGGGTGGACACGTCGGGTTGGGACGCGCCCCGGAGGCGGCTGCGTGATGCCAGGTAGCGAAGCCCCAGCGTCACTCGCACGCGTGCGAACCCTTGTCGAACCGGCACTTCGACGCGCCGTCGCCGTGCTCTCTGACGAGATCCGTCCCGCCGTCGAGTATCACCTGGGCTGGGTCGATGAGTTCGGGAAGGAGCTCGCGAACGACGGGGGCAAGGGGATTCGTCCGGCTCTGGCTGTACTCTCCGCTGAAGTCGTCGGTGCTCCCGCGGTGATCGGAGTTCCGGGCGCGGTCGCAGTCGAGCTCGTTCACAACTTCTCCTTGATCCACGACGACGTCATTGACGGCGATACCGAGCGTCGCCACCGGGCGACGGTGTGGACGCTGTTCGGCGTTGGTGCCGCGATCGTCGCGGGCGACGCGTTGTTGACACTTGGCCAGCAGGTGCTGCTCAATCCTTCGATCGCGCTCGGGTCGAGTGCCGACGTCGACCTGGCGGCGGCGTCAAGGGCAGCTCGGCTCCTGGCCGACTCGACGGCGGAGATGAATGCAGGTCAGGCACTCGACTTGGACTTCGAGCGGCAGCGGAGCGTGAGTTACGAGGACTGCCTAGTGATGGAGGCAGGTAAGACGGGTGCGCTGCTCTCGTGCGCGGCCGCTATCGGGGCCGTGTTCGCCGATGCGGAGCAGGGAAGCGTGGATGCCCTCGCGAGGTTCGGTGCGCAGCTCGGCCTGGCCTTCCAGGCCGTCGACGACCTGCTCGGGATCTGGGGCGACCCCGCGACGACGGGAAAACCGACCTTCGCCGACCTTCGCCAACACAAGAAGACCCTTCCGGTGACCGCCGCGATCGCCGCCGGTGGCCCTGGCGCCGAGGAGCTGATGACCTTGCTCGCCGAGACCGAGCTCAGCGAGTCACAGGTGACGCGAGCTGCCGAGCTCGTGGACGCACTCGGCGGGCGCCAGCGAGCGACCGACGAGGCGCGGACGTCGATGGAGGTTGCACTCGAGGCCCTGGAGTCAGCCGCGACGAATCCGGCCGCGACCGACGACCTTCGTGAGCTAGCGCACTTCATCGTGGATCGGCAGTTCTGATGGCGAACCTTGACCAGGGACTACTAAGTGATGTGGCACAGGCGACCCTGGAGCGCGCGAGGGAGCAGCTGATCAGCCAACAGTCCCCGCAGGGGTGGTGGAAGGGCGAGCTGGAGACGAACGTCACCATGGACGCCGAAGACCTGATGCTGCGTGAGTTCCTCGGTGTGCGCACCGATCAGGGGACTGAGGAGTCCGCCCGGTGGATACGTTCCCACCAGCGCGAAGACGGAAGCTGGGCGAACTTTTACGGCGGACCAGGTGATCTGTCGACCTCGATCGAGGCCTATGTCGCCCTTCGCCTTGCAGGTGACGCGGTCGATGCAGATCACATGGAGCGGGCGGCAGCCTTTGTCCGCGCCGCCGGCGGTCTTGAAGGCGCCCGTGTCTTTACGCACATTTGGCTCGCGTTGTTCGGTCTCTGGCCCTGGGTGGATCTCCCGGCATTCCCGCCAGAGGTCGTGCTTTTGCCACCGTCGGTGCCGCTTAACATCTACGACTTCGGTTGCTGGGCGCGCCAGACCGTTGTCGCTTTGACGATCGTCGCCGCGTATCGGCCCGTCCGGCCGGTACGTTTCGGCCTCGAGGAGCTGAGAAGCGGCGTCGCTCCGAAGGCACGTCAGCGCGGGTTGAAGACCTGGGGTGGCCGCTTCACGATCCTTGACGGGTGGCTTCGTCGATATGAGCGACTGGCAGTGCGTGGGATCATCCGGCGTACCGTGCGCGAGCTGGCTCTTGTTCGAGCGGAGCGATGGATCGTCCGGCGACAAGAGGCAGACGGAAGTTGGGGGGGGATCCAGCCGCCGTGGGTGTACTCCATCCTTGCGCTGCATCTTCGCGGCTATCCGATGAATCATCCCGTCATCGAGGCAGCTTTCGTCGGTCTCGATCAGTTCACGATCCGTCGCGACGGGATGCGCTTCCTCGAAGCGTGTCAATCGCCGGTATGGGACACGGCGCTAGCCGTGATAGCGCTCGCCGACGCCGGTCTTGCACCTGACGATCCGACGCTCGTATCTGCAGCGACGTGGTTGCTCGGAGAAGAGGTCCGCGCACGTGGTGATTGGGCGGTCCGCCGCCCGGACCTGCCGGTCGGCGGGTGGGCATTCGAGTTCGCGAACGACAACTACCCTGATGTTGACGACACCGCGGAGGTGGTTCTCGCGCTTCGTCGGGTGAGCTATCCAGACAGCGGAGCGCTCGAGGAAGCAATTGAGCGGGCGATCAGCTGGAGTGTGGGGATGGCGTCCGCAGACGGTGCGTGGGGAGCTTTTGATGCCGACAACCTGCGCGACATTCTCTATGAGCTGCCATTTTGTGACTTCGGCGCGGTGATCGACCCGCCGTCGTCAGACGTGACGGCGCATATGGTCGAGATGCTCGCTACCGAGTCGGCGGCTCCGAGGGACGCGGTCGAGCGTGGGCTCTCGTGGCTTCGCTCCGAACAAGAGCACGACGGGGCCTGGTTTGGCCGTTGGGGTGTGAACTACATCTACGGGGTGGGCGCAGTTGTCCCTGCGCTTGTTACCGCAGGAGTGTCGCCGAGCGACGAGACGGTCCGCGACGCGATCGAGTTTCTCCTCCGCCACCAGAATGATGACGGTGGCTGGGGCGAAGACATCCGTTCCTACGACGACCCGTCCCTTGCCGGCGTTGGTGCCTCCACTGCCTCACAGACTGCCTGGGCACTGCTCGCCTTGATCGCTGCTGACGAGGCCGAGAGCGACGCCGCCAGGCGCGGCGTGCTGTACCTGATCGAAGCCCAGCGAGACGACGGCAACTGGGATGAGCCCTACTACACCGGCACCGGTTTCCCTGGCGACTTCTACCTGAACTACCACCTCTACCGGCTCGTCTTCCCGGTCTCGGCGCTTGGGCGCTGGATGCGTGCGACGGCGGGGAGCACGGAGCTTTGAGCGAGCCGCTCTTCCTCGTGCCCCTCGGCCTCGAGGCCCGCGCGGTTGCCCACGGAGCGGGAGCCGCGAACGTCGAACGGATCGGAATGGGTCCGGTGAAGTCGACTGCCGCCCGGGTCCGCCTGGCTCGGCTCGCGTCCAAAGCACGCCCGATCGTCGTGCTCGGCGTCGGTGGTGGCCTCGTCACTGGCATGAGCCCCGGCGACGTCGTCGTCGGCACGTCGGTACAGATCACGAGCCAGGAGCCGTCGATCCCGCTCGCCTACGCACCAGAGGTAGCGGGAATCCTTCGATTCGCTGGCCTCACCGTTCTCGAGGCGCCCATTATCTCGTCGCCGAAGATCGTCTCTGGCGAAGACGAGCGGCGAGCGGCGGCGGCTTTCGGGGCAGCGGCAGTCGACATGGAGTCGTACTGGTGCGCTCCGCTCTCGGCGCAACATCCCTTCGCTGTCGTTCGGGTCCTTCTCGACACACCCGAGTACGAACTCTTCTCGCCGAGGATTCCCGCCACGGTCGTTCGGGCATGGAAGTCCCTCTCGCACGTCGCCCGTTCGCTTCGGGCGTGGAGTCCCGTTACCCTCAATGGCGTGACCCTCACGGAAGTTGGTGAAGCCTGATGTCTATTCCACTCCGGCAGAACATGCGCATGGCCGCGTATCTCATGCGCCAGCGCATAAAGGGCACCCAGAAGTACCCGCTGATCGTCGAGCTGGAGCCGTTGTTCGTCTGCAATCTCGCATGCCCGGGATGCGGCAAGATCCAGTATCCGACCGAGATCTTGCGTAAGCGCCTCTCACCTCAAGACGTCTTCGACGCCGTTGAGGAGTGCGGGGCGCCGATGGTCTCTGTTGCTGGCGGCGAGCCGCTCTTGCACCCACAGATCAAAGAAATCGTGGAAGGTCTGATCGCCCGCAAGCGCTTCGTCTACCTCTGCACGAACGCGGTGCTGATGCAGCGAAAGATGGACCTTTTCAAGCCATCGTCATTCTTCTCCTGGGTTGTTCACCTCGACGGGCTAAAGGATCGTCACGACGAGGCCGTCGATCGCGAGGGCGTCTTCGACGAAGCCGTCGCGGCGATCCGCGAGGCCAAGCGTCGGGGTTTTCGCGTCACGACGAACTCGACGTTTTTCAGCAACGACTCTCCAAAGACCGTGCGGAGCGTGCTGGACTTTTTAAACGACGACCTGAAGGTCGACGCGATGATGATCTCACCGGCGTATGCCTATGAGAAGGCTCCCGATCAGGACCACTTCCTCGGTGTAACCGAGTCGCGGAAGATGTTCACGGAAGCCTTCGCCGACGGTCATCGCAAGCGCTGGCGCTTGAACCACACCCCGTTGTTCTTGGACTTCCTAGAAGGCAAGGTCGACTACGACTGCACGCCGTGGGGAATCCCCAGCTACTCCATCCTCGGATGGCAAAAGCCCTGCTATCTCATGGCGGACGGGTACACCAAGACCTACAAAGAACTGCTCGACACCACCGACTGGTCCAAGTACGGCCGCGGCAAAGACGACCGATGTGACAACTGTCTCGCCCACTGCGGCTACGAGCCGACTGCGGTGTTGGCAACCACGAAGTCCTTGAAGCAGTCGCTTCGCGCGGCGGTGGGCACGCACTAGGGAAAGGGGCCCTCCCTACATCTGCGGCCACTCTCAAGAGGCACGTCCGAGGGGCTATAGCTCAGTTGGTAGAGCGCCGGCTTTGCAAGCCGGAAGTCAGGGGTTCGAGTCCCCTTAGCTCCACTTTGTGATGACGCGCGGCATGGCGTCCTTTAAGACGCGAACTCGCACACCCTTAGCTCCACTTTAAGCTCACGAAACGATCCGCCGCTTGGTCGCGCGCTCGATCGATGGGCGAAGGCCCACGTACTCGTCGGCTCGGCAGACTGCCTTGACGTTGTGTCCGTCCGGGTCTCGCACGACACAGGCGAGACACGAGGTGCCGTACTCCGGGAAAACCCTTGGTTCCTGCAGAATTTCGGCGCCGAGCTGAGCGGCCGCCTCTCGGAACTGAGGACGACTACACGACTCGCTGCGGCGAATGCGAAGTGGAGTTCACGGCCTTGGGCCGCCCCCATCGGAGCGATCCAAAGCGGTGCACCCGGTCGTTAGCGAAGCGACTGCGATGCCGTTGGTGAAGGCAGCGCGAAGTCCAAGCGGCGCGAGCAGTGTCGCGTAAAAGGCACGACTCCTCACGACGTCAGCGATTTGCAACGACAGGTGGTCGATCATCTCCGGCGGATCGTGCTCACCATTTCGAAACGTACTACCTACCCTTATCGGTGCCGGTCGCGCTTTGCTCAAGAGGTCAGGCACGACCGAGAGGCCGCAAAAGTAGTCCGTGGTCGGATGGATGTAGCCTGAACGTGCACGTGACATGGGGTGTCGCGTACGGTTTTCCGGGCAATGAGGGGGTAATTCGAGTGCTGAGCGTCGAAGACAACGAGCTGATCACCAACACCGACCGTGGCACGCCGATGGGTGAGCTGTTCAGGAGGTAC
>DATCDR010000130.1:0-15738 GCA_036510575.1 Acidimicrobiales bacterium
TTACCGGCTGGCCGTTGATCTTGGCCTCCGGCGCGCGAAGTCCGAGCAGGCCGGGCTCGTCGAGCATGTCCCACTGCCATCCGCACCACGCGATGGTCCAGCCGCTATTCAGCAGGTAGCCGTCGCCGGCGTCGATCTCTGGTGCGGCAACCGGTCGCGTATCGAGCGAGAACGGCACCGCTGGATTGCGCCCGCGGTTGTTGACGACGAAGCAGAGCTTGCCGTTCGACGCCGCGGCGTCGGCAGGCTCGAGCACGCAGAAGTCCGCATCGAAGTGAACGAGGCCCGCTTCGTCGCGGTCCGCGAGCTCGAGATCGGTGATCCGCTCGTTGGCTTTCGCGGTCGGATCGACCGCGAAGTGCGCGATGCCTCGGATCACGTTGTAGACGCCACCTGCACCGAAGCTTCGTCCCCCGGCATACGTGGTCGTCGTGAGCTTCTCTACGCCGATGACAGCCATGGCAAACCCCCTCTTCGACCTCGCGCCCGGCGACGTCTCGCCCATTCTTGCGTGTCGGGCGCCTTTCTGCCGACGCCCTTTGGCGCTTTTATGATCGTCACCTATCGTGTCCGATCGAGGCGGCGACGGGTGCCCTTCACGTAGGCCACACCTAGCAGGAGGCGTTGATGGATCTCGAACTGACTGGAAAGCGGGCGCTCGTGACCGGCGGCAGTCGCGGCATCGGGAAGGCGATCGCGATGGAGCTCGCCCGAGAGGGCGCAGACGTTGCGATCGCCGCCAGGGACCAGGCTCGAATCGACGCAACCGTGGCCGAGATCGCAGCGGCTTCTGGCAGGAAGATCTTCGGGACGACGCTTGATGCCGCGGATGCTTCGTCGATCACTGAGATGGTGCGGGCAAGCGCCGAAGCGCTCGGTGGCATTGACATCTTGGTCAATGCGGCCGCCAGGCCAGGTGGCCAGGCGCCGGCGCCGCGCTGGGACGGGGTGACTGAGGAGTCGCTCTTTGAAGAGCTCCAGGTCAAGGTGCTCGGCTACCTCCGAGTCGCGCAGGCCTCAGCGCCGTTCATGATCGAGCAGGGTTGGGGCCGAATCATCAACATCTCAGGGATGGCGGCTCGCCAGACCGGGTCGGTTATCGGCTCGATCCGGAACGTCGCGGTGTCAGCGATGTCGAAGAATCTCGCCGATGAGCTCGCTCCACACGGCATCAACGTGGTCACGGTTCATCCAGGCACGACCAGAACCGAGGCGACGAGCGCTGAAGCGGCCGCGCGACCAGCTACGAATCTCGTTGGCCGGATGATCGACGCCACCGAGGTCGCCTACGTAGTGACCTTCCTCGCCTCGCCGAAGAGCATCGCGATCGACGGCGACACGATCGCGGCAGGCGGCGGCGTTCCAAGGGCCATCCACTACTAAATCCACTACTAAGGAGCGACCAAGGCACGCTCTGGTGGCGGTGCATGGTCGCGGCGACGGGTGGCTTCATCGGATGGTGCGGGTCGTGTGGGCATGGTTGGCTCACGAACCTAAGGAGGGATCGTGGCGGTTGGAGCTGAGATGACGGCGATGGCTGGTTACATCGCCGACGCCAAGAAGTTGGAGCTACCCGACGAGGTGGCCTGGCGGGCCAAACAGCACTTCCTCGACTCGGTCGCCTCGGTGGTCTCGGGCTCGGCCCGGCCGGCGGGTCGTGCGGGCTCGGCGTGGCTGGATGTGGCATTCGCCGGCGCGGTAGGCCCCTGTAGCATCCTCGGCAGCGCCAAGAAGTCCTCGGCATACGGTGCGGCGATGACGAATGGCATGGCGGCTCATGCCGACGAGACCGATGACTCCCATGCTCCGTCGCTTAGCCATCCCGGCTGTTCGGTGGCGCCGGCGATCCTCGCCGCTGCTGAGGAGGTCGGCGCGACCGGCTCCGACGTGCTTCGGGCCTATGTGGTCGGCTACGACATCGGGACGCGTATCGGGAGGGCCACGCAAAGTGCCTTTCGGGATCGGTCTATCGGGAAGTGGTCGAGTCACTCCGTTGTCGGAACGCTCTGTGCAGCGGCTGCGGCTGGCGCGATCTACGGCTTTGACCGAGACGAGGCGCGCTTTTTGCTGTCGTACGCGACACAGCTCACCTCTGGCGTCACGACCTGGGTGAGAGACCAGAGTCACGTGCAAAAAGCCTTCGTCTTCGCGGGCATGCCTGCGTCGCACGCGATCCTTGCAGCGAGCATGGTGCGCGCGGGCTGCGACGGCGTCGATGACCCGTTCTCGGGTGCGCCGAACTGGCTGCAGGCGATGAGTGAGAGCCCAGACACCACCGAGCTTACGAGCGAGCTGGGCTCGCGCTTTGAAGTGATGCTGGCGACGATCAAGAAGTACGCGGTCGGCTCGCCCTCCCAGGCCGCGATCGAGGCGGTCGTGCAGCTGCTCGCGGAGCAGGCAATCCCGGCGGCCGACGTCGAATCCATCACCGTCGCGCTGCCGTCCGAGAGCGCGGTAGTCGTCGACAACCGAGCGATGCCGAACGTGAACGTGCAGTACCTCGTAGCAGGCACCCTGCTCGATGGCGGCTTCTCGATGCGCATGAGCCAGGACCAGGAGCGACTCGCCGATCCGCAGGTGATGGCGGTTATGGCAAGAGTGGCGCTCGTGCCAGAAGAGGAGTTCGCGCATCAGCGGGCCGCTCGAGTCGAGATCTCACTTCGAAACGGGCAAGGTCTGTTGTCGCGAACTGTTCGAGATGTGCGCGGGACTCCGAAGAACCCGATGTCCTTCGAGGAGTCGCGCACCAAGGCCGAGGATCTCATCGGCGAGGTGACCGGAGCACCCCGCGCGACAGCGGCCTGCGACCTTGTCTCGCACCTCGAGGACGTGGGTGACATAACCGAACTGATCGCACTGCTCGTGAAGGCCTAGCGCCGTGGCAGACGAGCTAATCGGGCGCGTGGCGCTCGTGACGGGGGGCTCGCGAAACATCGGGCGCGCGCTGGCGCTTCGCTTCTCAGACGCGGGGGCGAGGGTCGCGCTCACCTACAACACCGATGCTGAGAGCGCCGAGGAGACCGTTCGCCTGATCACCGAGCGCGGTGGGACCGCGCAGGCTTACCAGGCGACCCTCGAGGAGCCGGGGACTCCGGACCGGTTGCACGCCGAGGTCGCAGGGGACTTCGGCACCGTCGATGTGCTCGTGAACTCCGCGGCCGTCAGGCCTCGCCAGGTGCTCGGGGAAGTTACCGCTGAGGCGTTTGACGCCGTCTTCGCTCTGAACGTGCGCGCTGGGTTCCTACTCGCCCAGGCCGTCGCTCCTGGGATGCGTGAGCAGGCCTTTGGCAGGATTCTCTTTTTCGGGGGACTCTCGTCGTACATCGGCCAGACAGCACGCGCGGCGGTGATGGCGAGCAAGCTGGCGGTGGTTGGCGTCGCCCGCTCGCTGGCGTTCGAACTCGGGCCAGCTGGCGTGACAGTGAACGTCGTTGTCCCCGGCCGGATCGACACCGAGCGCGGTGCGGTCGAGCAGTACGGTCCGGCACGCAATCGTGAGGCCCAGCTGCCGCTCATCCCTGTCGGTCGCTTGGGCTCGACGCAGGACATCGCCGAGCTCTGCCTATTTCTCGTCTCACCGGCAGCGGGTTTCATCTCCGGGCAGGAGCTCTTCGTGACCGGCGGGGCATACCCGCTCACTACCCACGGCGTCGGCTGAACAGCAGTTTCGCCGCCGAGGTTGCGATTGCCCGCCGACGAATCCGTATCGTCGTGCGCACGCAAACTCACGGCCAAACCGAACCCGAGCCATCGAAGCTTCTGGCTTGGAATCGAGCCTTCTTGGTCAACGACCAAGCGACGTAGTCCCGTTAGGTTAGATACGTGCTGAGTCGTCCGCCGAACATCCCGAACCTCCCTGGTTCGTACCAGTTTCTCGATCGCGACGGCAGGATCATCTACGTCGGCAAGGCGAAGTCCTTGCGCCAGCGGCTGTCGAACTACTTCGGCGACCAAGATCGGATGCACCCTCGGACCCAGCAGATGCTCGAGCAGGCGGCATCGGTGGAGTGGATCACCGTCAGGTCGGACTTCGAAGCATTGATGCTCGAGTACAACCTGATCAAGTCGCATCGACCGCGCTTTAACGTCCGCCTGGTCGACGACAAGAGCTATCCGTGGGTGGCGGTGACGGTCGACGAGGAGTTTCCCCGCGCGATGGTGGTCCGCGGCGCGAAGCGAAAGGGCGTCCGGTACTTCGGGCCCTACGGGCAGGCCGACGCCATCCGCGACACGCTCGACCTGTTGCTTCGTTCGTTCCCGATTCGGAACTGCTCCGACGCCAAGTTCCGCCGGCAGATCGCGATCGGTCGACCGTGCCTGCAGTTCCACATCAAGCGCTGTTCGGGACCGTGCGTAGGGGCCGTCGCGACCGAGGAGTACGGCCAGTACGTCGCAGATCTGATGGCGTTCTTGCAGGGCAAGACCGATCCCGTGCTCGATCGCTTGCAAGAGTCGATGACCGAGGCAGCAGACGATCTCGAGTTCGAGCTCGCCGCGCACTTCCGGGACCAGCTCGAGTCGGCGAGGCTCGCGTCCACGCGCCAGGAGATGCTGGCGGTCAACAACGAGGACATCGACATCGTCGGGGTCGCGGACGATGATCTCGGCGCGGCCGTGCAGGTCCTCCACATCCGCCGCGGTCGCGTGACTGGTCGGCAGGGCTTCGTGTTGGAAAAGGTCGAGGAGCTGACCCCAGCAGAGCTGATCTCGAAGATCCTGGTGCAGAACTATGCCGAGAGTCCCCTCGACGTGCCTCGTGAGATCTTGTTGCCGACGATGCCTGCCGAGCAGGACACCTATCTCGAATGGCTGCGAGAACGGCGGGGGGGCAAGGTCTCGTTCTCGGTGCCGCTTCGCGGTCGAAAGCGTGGCCTCTTGGAGTTGGCGACGCGAAACGCCGCCGAGCTGCTCGCTCGCCACCGGCTTCGCCGGGCGGTCGACCTCTCCTCTCGCGCGAGGGCCCTTGACGAGCTCCAGCGTTACCTCGGCCTGCCGGAGTCACCGCTTCGCATCGAGTGCTACGACATGAGCCACCTGCAAGGAACCGACTACGTCGGCTCGATGGTCGTGATGGAGGACGGTCTTCCCAAACGCAGCGACTACCGGAGGTTCAAGGTCACTGCGGTGCAGGGAAACGACGACTACGGCGCGATGCACGAGGTCCTCACCCGTCGGCTTCGCCGACTAGATGAGGAGAGTGCCGAGCGTACCGATGGGAAGCGCCATCGCTTCGCCTACCCTCCCCAGCTCTTGCTGCTCGACGGCGGAAAGGGTCAGCTCTCCGTCGGTGAGGCGGTGGTCAAAGAGCTCGGTCTCGAGGGACGCGTTGCACTCGCGTCGTTAGCGAAGCAGTTCGAGGAAGTCTTCGTCCCTGGGCGATCAGAGCCGATCCGGATCCCGCGCGACTCCGACGCGATCTATTTGCTGCAACAGATTCGAGACGAGGCGCACCGCTTCGCGATCACGTTCCATCGTGAACGACGCGGCAAGCGGATGCGACAGGGTGCGCTCGACAACGTCCCCGGACTCGGCCAGTCCCGCCGCGACCGGCTGCTTCGCGAGATGGGTGGGGTGCGTCAGGTGCAGGCTGCCAGCAGAGACGACCTCGCCAAGCTCGAGTGGCTGCCTGCACGCGTTGCCGACACGCTCTACGCGCACCTGCATGCGAACGGATCGGTTGCCTCGCGCCCCGAGCGGCCGGTGGCGCTCGTCCCCGCAGCGCCCGCAGATGAGCGCGAGGCGGTCGCGCAATGAGCCTGATGCCGGGAAGCGGCGGGCCGAATCCCTCCGGTGCCGCACTCTGGGACGAGCATGCCGAGTGGTGGAGGCGGACGTTCACGAAGGGTGCTGATCCGGAGTACGACGGCGAGATCATCCCGATCGTGGTGCGAGAGCTCGGCATGTGTCGGCGGATCCTCGACATCGGATGCGGCGAGGGCCAGGTCGCCAGGGCGCTCGCCGACCCCGAGCCGGGTCGAAGCGCTCCCGTCATCGTCGGGCTCGATCCCTCGTATCTGCAGGTGCAAAACGCCCTCGTCGAGCCGGCAAAGCGTGCAGGCGTCGCCTACGTGCAGGGGGCGGGCGAGCAGCTGCCCTTCCCAGACGGTTCCTTTGACGGCGCGTTCTGCTGCCTTTCGATCGAGCACGCCGATGATCCCGATGCCGTCTTGGCAGAGGCCGCTCGCGTACTCGCGCCAGGCGGTCGGTTCCTGCTCTTGATCAACCACCCGATACACCAGGGCCCGGGCTCGGGCTTCATCGACGATCGGATCCTCGGCGAGCGGTACTGGAGGGTGGGCCCGTACCTACAGGAGTCGGTCATCGTAGAAGAGGTCGACGCCAACGTTTCGATCCCGTTCTCGCACCGCCCGCTCAACCGTTATATCAACCCGCTCGCCGCGCTCGACGTCGTGATGACGGCGATGTTCGAACCGCCGCCGATCCCGGAGTTTCTAGAGGGCTCGATCGAGCCCGAATTCGAGGCGTGGATCCCCAGGCTGCTGGCAATGCGATTCGAGCATCGACCAGCCCACGTACACGCAGCGGGACTTAAAGGCGGACCTCAATGAGCGCGATCGTGGCGCGAGGATGCTGCCAGCGAGGGTTGCAGGTGATCATCGCTCGAGATGAGGGGCGGCGATGGCGGAGTATCTGATCTTGAGCGGGCTCTCCGGTGCGGGGCGCTCCACAGCGGCCGCGACCATGGAGGACCTCGGTTGGTTCGTGATCGACAACCTGCCGCCGGCGCTCATCGGCCGCATCGCCGAGCTCGGCGCGAATCGTGACAACGAGCTCGAGCGGTTCTGTTTCGTCGTCGGTCGTGGCGGTTCGGAGTCGATTCCTGAGGTAGTTCCCGCGGTAAACGCCCTCAAGGCAACCGGCGCGCGCGTTCGTCTGGTCTTTCTCGACGCCTCAGATGAGGTCCTTGTCCGGCGTTTTGAGGGCACGCGACGCCGACATCCTGTCGAGGCATCCGGCGTGCTCGAAGCGATCCATGCCGAACGCACTTTGACCTCGGCACTTCGAGCCGCGGCGGACATCGTGATCGACACGAGCGAGACGAACGGCAACGAGCTTCGGACCTCGCTCGTCGAGATCTTCTCCTCGGCGGCCGCGGCTGGCGCGATGGAGACGACGCTCGTCTCGTTCGGTTACAAGCACGGGCTGCCACTCGACGTCGACATCGTCCTTGACTGCCGATTCCTGCCGAACCCGCACTGGATCGAGAGCCTCCGTCCCTTCACCGGACTCGATGCCCCGGTACGCGAGTACGTCCTCGGCCAGCCCGAGGCGGTCGAGTTCCTCGATCGACTCGACGATCTCTGCCAGTTCTTGTTGCCTGCCTACGCCAGGGAGGGGAAGTCCTACCTCTCGATCGCGATCGGCTGCACCGGTGGTCAGCACCGCTCGGTCGCCATCGTCGAGGCGTTAGCAGAACGGATAGCCAGTCACGGCTTTTCTCCCACCGTCCATCACCGTGACATCGCGAAGAGCCCATGATCGACGCCTCGCGTGATTGGACGCTCGCTACAGGTGGCCCGAGCGTGGTCGCGATCGGTGGGGGCCACGGGCTCGCGCGTTCGCTTGGCGCGATCCGGCGGTACGCCTCGGAGCTGACCGCTGTGGTCTCGGTGGCAGATGACGGCGGCTCCTCGGGGAGGCTTCGCGAACGACTTTCGATGCCCGCTCCGGGCGATATCCGCCGCTGCCTGGTGGCACTGACGCCGCGTCCCTCGGCACTTGCTGACGCACTCGAGTACCGCTTCGACGCAGGCGAGCTCGAGGGCCACGCCCTCGGCAATTTGATGCTCGCGGCGTTGACGGCGACGACCGGTGACTTTCTCGGTGCCGTCCACACCCTCGGCGAGCTGCTCGGCGCTATCGGTACTGTTCTCCCCGCAGCCACCGTCCCAGTCGAGCTCGCAGGGGATTGTGCAGACGGGCGCGTGCTAGGCCAGGTGCGGATCATGGCAAGCTCGAGAGTCACCGCAGTCGAGCTCGTGCCCTCTGACGTGCAGGCCCCAGCTCAGGTGGTAGAGGCGATCGAGCGGGCCGACCAGGTCGTTATCGGGCCAGGGTCGCTCTACACGAGCGTGCTCGCGGCGCTGGCCCCGCGCGGCATCGTCGAGGCACTCCGGTCGACTCGTGGCCGCACGGTCTACGTCTGCAACCTGCGCGAGCAGGTCCCTGAGACCGCCTCGTACTCGATAGCGGATCACGTTTCGGCACTGCTCGCCCATGACATCGTGCCGGACGTCGTCGTGGCCGACCACGCCGCGATCGCACTCGGAGATGTTCCAGCTGGCGTCAACGTCGTGACGGCGCATCTCACGTCGCGCCAGCCCCTCGTGCACGACGAGTCGCTGCTGGCAAAGGCGCTGCGGACCGAGCTCTGATCCGCGTGCGGCTGATTCGAGCTACCGTGCGGGCCTGGCGACCCCAAGGGCACGTGACGCCGTAGCGAATTTGTTGCGGTTCGCGCCGCTTTGCGCAAGATTGAGGATCAAGGAGTTGGGTGCCCGGGGGTGCGTGGGGGATCACGCGGATGAAGAGGACGTGGTGTGACAGTACGCGTAGCGGTAAATGGGTTTGGTCGCATCGGTCGAAACTTCGTACGGGCGCTGCACGCGTCCGATCACGACATCGAGATCGTCGCGATCAACGACCTCGTCTCAGCCGATGCCAATGCGCATCTCCTCAGGTATGACTCGACGTATGGTCGATTCTCCGGTGCGGTCGAGGTTAAAGGCGACCAGCTGATAATCGACGGTCACTCGATTCGCGTCGTCGCCGAGCGGAGCCCGGCTGATCTGCCATGGAAAGAGGTCGGCGTCGACGTCGTCATCGAGTCGACTGGCCGCTTCACGAGCCGGTCTGCGGCCGCTGCGCACATCGAAGCGGGAGCGACGCGCGTGATCGTCTCGGCACCGTCTGATGACGCGGACGCGACGTTCGTGATCGGCGTGAACGACGGCGACTTCGATCCCGCGAACCACATCGTGGTGTCGAACGCGTCCTGTACGACGAACTGCTTCGTGCCGATGGTGAAGGTCTTAGACGACGCATTCGGTCTGGAGCACGGCCTGATGACGACGGTCCATGCCTACACCAACGACCAGGAGCTGCTCGACCTGGCTCGGGACAACATGCGTCGAGCACGCGCGGCGGCGGTCAACATCGTGCCGACCTCTACCGGCGCGGCCAAGGCGACCAGCCTCGTCATCGAGGCAATGAAGGGCCGCCTCGACGGCGTCTCGTTGCGGGTGCCGGTCCAAGACGGATCGATCACCGATTTCACGGCGATCATCACGAAAGAGGTCGACACTGCCGAGATAAACGCCGCGTTTCAAGCCGCGGCGTCATCGGGGCCGCTCTCTGGAGTCCTCGACTACACCGAGGAGCCGCTCGTCTCGCGCGACATCATCGGCGTCAAGGCGTCGTGCACCTTCGACTCAGAGCTCACGCGCTCGATCAAGCTCGGCCATGGGCGCTCGCTCGTGAAGGTCTTCGGTTGGTACGACAACGAGTGGGGCTACTCCAACCGACTCGTTGATCTCGTCGGGATCATCGGAGCGGCGTGACCACCGTGCCGGTCCTCGAGGACCTCCCGCCGCTAGCCGGCAAACGGGTGCTCGTCAGGGCCGACTTGAACGTTCCAATGACGACAAGAGCCGATGGCACTCGCGTCATCGAAGATGACTTCCGGCTCGTCGAGTCCATCCCGACACTTTCTTGGCTCGTCGAGAATGGCGCGACGGTCGTCGTCGCCACCCACCTCGGCAGGCCAGGCGGCGTCGTCAACCCTGCGCTCAGCGTTGCGCCGCTCGAGGCCCGACTTCGCGAGCTCGTCCCAGGCGTCGAGATCATGGAGAATCTCCGCTTCGACCCAGGCGAGGAGGCAAACGACCCTGCGTTCGTCGACCGGATCGTCGAGGGCTTCGACTACTTCGTGAACGACGGCTTCGCGGTCTCGCACCGAGCGCACGCCTCGGTGGTAGGTCCTCCGACGCGGATCCCATCCGTTGCGGGCCGCGTCCTCGCCCATGAGGTCGAGGTCCTATCAGGCCTGATGGCAGATCCTGCTCGTCCGTTCGTCGCCGTCGTCGGTGGCGCGAAGGTGGCCGACAAGTTAGGTGTCGTGCGCGCACTCGCGCCGAAGGTGGACTGTCTGATCGTGGGTGGGGGAATGGCGTTCACGTTTCTCGCCGCGCAGGGCCACGCGGTCGGCGCCTCGTTGCTCGACCCAAACAGCATCGAGGCCTGCGCGGCACTGCTCGCCGGCCCAACCCGGATCGAGCTGCCGTCGGATTCGGTGGCGCTTGGCCCGGACAACGTCACGGTCGCATCGTTTGGTCTCGAGATAGCCGATGGTTACGCGGCGCTCGATATCGGCCCGGAGAGCGCGGACAGGTTTGCGGCGATCATCGCGTCTGCAAAGACGGTGCTCTGGAACGGCCCGATGGGTGTCTTCGAGGATCCGCGT
This sequence comes from Acidimicrobiales bacterium, assembly GCA_036510575.1. Lineage (GTDB taxonomy): Bacteria > Actinomycetota > Acidimicrobiia > Acidimicrobiales > Bog-793 > DATCDR01. The sequence continues at coordinate 10,484 of DATCDR010000130.1, forward strand.
TTCGCCAACGGCACCGAAGCGGTGGCACGTGCGATTGCTAACGGGCCAGGGTTCTCCGTAGTTGGGGGAGGGGACTCGGTGAGCGCGATCGACCACCTGGGGCTCGAAGGCCAGATCGACTACGTGTCGACCGGCGGGGGAGCCTCGCTCGAGTTTCTGGAGAACGGTGACCTTCCCGGACTCGCCGCCCTTCGTAACTCACCGTTTCGCGAGGCGCTTGGATGAATCCAGACCGAGGCGTTTTGATCTCGGCGAATTGGAAGATGAATGAGAATCACTACGAGGCAGTGAAACTCGTCACCGAACTCTCCGCCCTCCTTCGAGCAAACCCGCTGCCAGATGAGCGCGAGATCAGCCTGCACCCGAGCTTCACCTCGCTACGAACTGTCCAGACGCTCGTCGAGACCGATCGGATCCCTGTCGCACTCGGTGCGCAGAACTGCCACTTCGAAGATGCTGGCGCGTTCACCGGTGAGGTCTCGGCCGCGATGCTGGCCAAGCTCGGCGTCGCGTACGTCATCTGTGGGCACTCTGAGCGTCGGGCGTACGCGCACGAGACCGATGAGGAGATCGGAAAGAAGATCGACGCGGTGCTCCGCAACAACATGTCGCCGATTCTCTGCGTCGGCGAGAGTGCCGATGCGCGAGCAGCAGGCGACGCCGAGCAGGTAGTCGCCGACCAGCTCGCCGCGGTCGTGACATCGAAACGCCGCGAGGCGATCTCCCGCTTTGTTGTCGCCTATGAGCCGATATGGGCGATCGGCACCGGCGTGACGGCGAGCGAGGAGGATGCCGAGCAGATGTGCGCGCACATCCATCGCCGACTCGACGCACTAGCTGGTGGCGCGGCCGAGGCGGTTCGAGTGCAGTATGGCGGCTCGGTCAACGCCGACAACGCCGCGTCCTTCCTTGCCCAACCGGCGATCGACGGGCTTCTCATCGGGGGCGCGAGCCTCGAGGCGGCGCGTTTCATGGCCATCTGCCACGCCGGAATCTAGGCGGTCTCTAGCCACTAGTCGCGCTGGTGCGAGGCGATTGTGGCAATGCCTGCTGATAACCTGAGCGGACTCGTTGGGGAGGTGCTCTCCAGGACAGCGGTGCGGAGGATCAGGTGCTCACGGACGTTCTTGTCGGCGTAGAGGTCGTTGCGTCGCTGGCCCTGGTGTTGTTGATTCTTTTGCACTCAGGCCGCGGCAGCGGACTCTCCGACATGTTCGGCTCCTCGATCGGATCCGCCGCGGCGGGATCGACGGTCGCGGAGAAGAACCTCGATCGCATCACGATTGCCGTGGCTGTGATCTTCGCGTTCTCGACGGTCATCGTCGGCCTTCGGTGGAGCTGAGAAGAACCGGGATCAGGTTCGGGCTCCTCGGGCTCCTCGCAGTTGCAACAGCCGCTTGTGGGACTGCCGCCTCTGATTCGGTAGGCGGAACTTCGACTACCTCGACGACGTCGAGCTCGGTCACGACGACGACACTGCCGGTTGCCTTCGCGACCGACGCGACCGTCACCGTCGCGGTCAGCCACCTGCCCTCGAACCTGAACCCGTGGACGGCCGGCGGTGCCGATCCGATCGCGCAGATGATCATGGAGCAGGTGCTCCCGCAGGTCTCGATCGAGAACAGCCAGCTCCAGACCGAGGTCTGCACGGTGACGGCGAACGCCTGCCCCTCTGCGTTATTGACCTCAGCGGAGCCGATCTCGTTGGACCCGATGACCGTCGTGTACCAGATCGCCCCGAAGGCCTCCTGGTCGAGCGGCGTCCCGATCACGGGCGCCGACTTCTCCTATCTACGTACCGAGGTGCTGGCACACGCTGCCTCGCTCCCTGCAACCGTGCCGATCAATGGCTACGAGGACATCTCCTCGATCGTCACCTCGAACAAGGGAAAGACGGTCACAGTCGTGTTCTCCAAGCCGTACTCGGACTGGCAGTCGCTCTTCGCCGACCTCATACCGTCTGGCGTCGCGACCGCGAACGGCTTCGAGGCCGCCTTTGCGACATCACCTGCGAGTCTTCCGAATCTGGTCTCGGCGGGGCCCTATCGGATCAGTCACATCATTCGCCAACATGAGATCGTGCTTGTTCGCAATCCCGCGTACTGGGGGAGCCCGGCGAACATCGCTCGCATCATATTCCGGGTCGAGCCGACCGAGTCTGCGACGCTTGGCGCGCTTCGCGACGACAAGGTCACGGTCGCGCAGCTGCCACCTGGGCAGGTGGATCACCAGCTCATCGCCTCGACGACCGATCTTGTCGGCCAAACGTCGTTCACACCACAGCTCTGGCAGCTGGTGTTGAACCTAGGCGACACCGTCGTTGGCAACGCGTCGCTTCGCACCGCGCTCGCCGACGCGATCGACAGGACACAGCTGCTAAACGACACCTCGCAGTTCGCCGACGGCATGACGGCCGCTGTGAGCAATCGGATCTTCGGCCTCGGTATCGGGGGCGGAGCGGCCGACGACGCGAACTTCGTCGCGGTGAACGACGTCGGAGCAGAAGCCGCGCTCGTGTCGGCTGGCTACGCCTACGACGCGAACGGCCTCGCCGACGATCCGGCCGGCAAGCCGCTCGTCTTGCACCTGATCGGGCCCTCGGGCTCATCGCTCATGGCCGGCGTGGAGGCACAGATCCAAGCCGAGCTACTCGAGGTCGGCGTCCGGGTGAGTATCTCCAACGAACCGCTCTCGCGACTCCTCGGCAGCACGCTGCCTACCGGGACCTACCAACTCGCGCTCGCGCCGTTTGACATCTCGCCGTATCTCTCCACCGACGCCGCGCTCTACCTCCCGGCCTCCTACTTGACGCCGTCAACCACCGCCGCGAGTGCGGCGGCTTTAGCAGCCTCGGGCCGCCTTGGTGGCGCCGTGCCCGAGAGCGCGGCCGCACCGGCCTCGATCTCCTCGTCTGCTGTCACAAGAGACGTCTTCGCCCTCGACGATCCGTTGCTTGAGCCCCTCTTCGAGCAGGCCTTCACAGAACTCGACCCGTCTGCAGCGAACGACGTCTACAACGAGATCGATCTGCAGCTGTGGCGAGATCTGCCGACGATCCCGCTTCTCCAAACGCCGATGGTGACCATCGCGAACAACGCGTTGCAAGGGCTCTCCCCCTCGCAGAGTCCGGCATCGTTCATGTTTGACGCGCAGAACTGGAGTTGGGAGCTGAACGCCCCGCCTACGGTGACTACTACGACGTTGCCGCAGGCGTCGTCGCCATAACCGGGACGAACTAGCCCGGCACGCGCGCTAACCTCTGTCCGTTCCTGCTCGGAATGTGACACGTCGGAGTGGCGGAATAGGCAGACGCGCTAGGTTAAGGACCTAGTGCCCGCAAGGGCGTGCGGGTTCAAGTCCCGCCTTCGACACCCAGCTTGAGGAGGGAAAACGCCCGGCCGATTGGCCGGGCGTCTGCATGTCGGACCTGCGGCGTGCAACCTACGTGCAATAGCGACTCGCGCTAGCTCCCGATCGAGATGACCTCTGGCTCGGGCTCTGAGACAACGGCAGCAGCTCTCATCAGGGCATCGAGGCAGTTCGCGATCTCCTGGTCACGCTCCTCGGTTGCGTGTTGGTAGCGAATCGCCATAACCGCAGTGCTGTGACCAAGGCGGGCCATGAGCTCCCGAAGCGTCGCGCCGGAGGTTGCAGCCCAGGTTGCGCCCGATCCGCGGAGATCGTGAAAGTGAATCGGTGCGATACCAGCACCCGCGAGCGCCGCGGCCCAGGGCTTTCGGAACTTCGCCCGGTGTAACGGGTCGCCTGCGGGGGTGGTGAACACCAGCGCGTCGGAATCGGCCCCGACGAAGTGCTCGAGGTGATGCTCAAGAATCTCGATCAGACCTGCGGGGATCGCGACGGTTCGCGCACTGTCTGCCTTAGGTGGCCTGAAGGAGACGACGCCACCGCGCAGTCCTACGGCGTTGCCGATCTCAGGGTCAAGGATCAGGCGCCGGTGAAGCAGGTCGACCCGACGTCGACGAAGTCCGGCCAACTCTCCGAAACGGAGCGAGCAATACGAGCCGAGGAACACCATTGCTCGATAGCGGTCGGTCATCGCTCCAGCAATCGCGGCGACCTGGTCCGGCATCACGATCGGACGCTCCGGCGCGCTTTCCCGTCCCGCTCCCTTCACCCGGCACGGGTTCACCCGAATGAGCTCGTCGGCGACGGCTTGATTGAGAATGGCTCGGGCCAGGCTGTACGCCTTCGCCGGTTGCGTTGACTTCGGGTGCTTGCTGATTTGATCCACATGCCAGGCTCGCCATGCTTCGGGCGTTAGATCACCGAGCGCTGTGTCTCCGAACGTCGGGCGGATCCATCGCCTCCAAAGTCCCTCATAGAGCTCGGCGGTAGTGGGGAGTACGGCCTGCTCAGACGGCTCACGCCAGCGGCGAGGAACCGGTCGCCGTAGGCGCCGAAAGTCTGACGCGACGGCTCGGGAGCTCTCCAGTCGCCAGCGCCCATCTTGGCTTCGATGTTCGCTAAAAAAGCATTGACGTCGGCAGCTTCCGGGAAGGTGTAATCCGCGGAGCGCCGTTTGCCGTCCGGTGCCAGGTAAGACGCCTGCCAGCGGCCAGAGGGGAGCTGTCGCGTCGCTCCGAATGTCCTACGACCCTTGCGCCTGCGATTCGCCATCAGTTCACGTCCTTTCGGTGAGTGCCTGCTTTTGTTGGCTTCTTGGTCGCCGTCTGAGTACTAATTCGACGGCGTCGCTCACGCTCACCCTGGGCGCGTGCACAGAGACTCGAGCAGTACTACAGGCCGGTAGATCGGTTTTGCCCAGCGGCAGCACGGCCGGACTGGCGCACGAACGCCTTGCCACACTTTTCGTTCGCGCATCGTTGCCAAGGAACCTCATGAACGACGAGGTTGACCAGTTGCGCCATCAGTGCCGTATACGCGCCAACGCTCGGCTGATCGATGCCAAAGCGCCGAGCGGCATCGTCCTCGTCGGACGTGACTTGCACACGTGGATGTAGCGGCCTGAGCGCCGCATTGATGGCGTCCGACCACCAAGCCCAAGCTTGCTCAGTGCTCTTCGGCCGCCCGATGCCTGGGAAGGAGTCCCGAAACCCTGACCACGCAACGATGGGATCAGCTTCCGTCATATGTGCTTCCCAGTGAGCGATGACCGCACGCAGTACTAGGTGAGTGAGCAGAAAGCCGACCGCTGGATTCGCGATCTTCGGACGGACCTGGGAGAATGACAATGCTGTCGTTCTCCGGTTCTCGGGAGGTTTTCGTGCTCG
>DATCDR010000131.1:0-6569 GCA_036510575.1 Acidimicrobiales bacterium
CGGGGCCGGTTGGCTGGCGGGCCTGGGCGTGGAGGACTTCGCCGGAGGTACGGCGGTCCACATCAACGCCGGTGCGGCCGGGCTCGCCCTCGCACTCGTGCTCGGCAGGCGCGTGGGCTGGCGTACCGACCCGATGCGTCCGCACAACATCCCGCTCGTGCTGCTCGGCGCCGGGCTGCTGTGGTTCGGCTGGTTCGGCTTCAACGCCGGTTCCGCGCTCGCGGCGAATGGGGTCGCTGTTCACGCATTCGTGAACACACAGCTCGCTGCGGCCGCTGGACTACTCGGTTGGATGTTCTTCGAAGGCGCCAAAGAGCGCACAGCGACTGCGCTTGGCGCGGTCTCCGGTGCGGTCGCAGGAATGGTTGCGATCACCCCGTGCGCCGGATTTGTCGGTCCGATGCCAGCTCTGCTCATCGGTGCTGTTGCAGGTTTCTTCTGTGTACTCGCCGTCCGGCTCAAGTTTCGTTACCTCTATGACGACTCGCTCGACGTCGTGGCGATTCACGGCGTGGGTGGCATGATCGGGATGATCCTTCTCGGATGTTTCGCCGAGCGCGCGGTGAATGCAGCCGGCAGCAACGGTCTCTTCTTTGGAGGCGGCGGCCGACTCTTTGGTCTCGAACTCCTAGCGGCAGCCGTCACCGTCGGCTATTCCTTTGTCATGACCTATGGGATCGCCAAGCTTGTTGACCGTGTGATCGGACTCCGCGTGACTGCTGAGGATGAGGATCGAGGTCTCGACCTGAGCAACCATGGCGAGAGCGCATACTCGTCCAACGCCTAGTGGCGTTTCGGCTCTGCTAGGTCTATAACTCGAGTCCACGAGGACGTCAGCCCTTCGAGTTCAGACTCCATGCGGTCGACATCAGTTGGATCATCGGGAGCACTCGCCGAGGTGATCATCGCCGCGGTGAGGATGCCGGAGGACCGCGGGCGAAGACGATGACGAGGCTGCGTCACCTGTCCGGCGACACTGCACCGGCCGACTTTCGTCCGCTGGCGTCGCGAAGTTCCATCCGCATGTGGCAGCTTTCCGATTCGCTCGCGGTGCACGATGACTCAGACAGGTCCCAGGTTGGTCACAGTGTTCTCGGCCTGACGGGTTCCCTCCGCATGGAACGAGGGCGCCAGTGCGACCATACGCGGTCGTGGTGCCAAAGCCCCCGATAATCGCGATGCCGGTAATGGCGAATTCAGGAAGAATGATGCGCGACGTCATCGATTTGCCCCGGTCTTCGGAGAGAGCTCGTACGATACACGTAGAATAGATCGTGGCACGATATACTTGTCTCTAGTACGACCGGAAGTGGCGCAAGGGGTGAGAACATGGTGATCGTTGAGGTGCTCGTCGGAGTGGTCGGATCGTTAGCTGCGCTCGTTTTGTTGGCTTCGTTGTTATTGGCGGTAGGGGGCCTCGTCGCAGCGCTATCCGGCACCGGCGTCGTACGATGCCCGCGCTGTGGACATTCGTACTTGAGGTCACCGGGGATGCCTGAACACCACTGCACACCGGCGCCCGCAGTATCTACACATCACAACTGGCATCTTCACCCGAGTTCCTTCCAGCGCCATTGACATCTCGGTGAGGGCTGACAGCGGGTACTGATTTGAAGCTACATCGTGACACGATGTAGCTTCAAATCCGTGCCGTCGGAGACCTCCCCCGTTGATCTTTCGCGCGCCGAGCGTGCTCTCGCTGACTTTTCCACCGAGTGGCGCGTCGCGCTCATCTGCGGTCTGGCAGTCATCGTCGGCGCATTGTCGGCTGGTGTCGCACTCGGTCTGCTCGACCTCATCGGACTCATTACCCATCTCCTCTACTACGGGAACGTCGGAGTGAGTCTGGTCCCTCCGACGCTCTCGCATCTGCATGCGTTCACAGCGCTCCTCCCGGTTGGTGGCGGAATCATCATCGGCGCGATGGCCTTCTTCGGGTCGGAGCGAATCCGTGGTCACGGGATCCCCGAGGCGATGGAGACGATCCTGGTTGGTGGCAGCAAGGTCGAACCGCGCCTTGCGATCTTGAAGCCGATCTCCTCCGCGATCAGTATCGGCACCGGGGGGCCGTTCGGGGCGGAAGGGCCGATCATCCTTACCGGTGGCGCGCTTGGCTCGGTGCTCGCACAGTTCATCCATCTCAGTGCGGCGGAGCGCCGTACTCTTCTCGTCGCTGGAGCCTGTGCAGGGATGGCCGCAGTCTTCGGCACGCCTGTCGCAGCCACGTTGTTCGGCGTTGAGCTATTGGTGTTCGAATGGAAGCCGCGCTCGATGGGCCCGATCGGCGTTGCGGTTGTGGTCGCGTCGATTTTTCGTGAGGTCATGGTGGCGCACGGGCTCGTTCATCCAGCGCCACTGTTTCCGATGCCGAGTCACGGCTCGTTCTCGGCGGTCTTTGTGCTCGCAGCTGCAGGCGTAGGGATCGCTTCTGCCGCGCTCGCATGGGTGCTCACGACGGCTTGTTATGGCGCCGAGGATCTTTTCCGCAAGCTCCCTATCCACTGGGCATTTTGGCCAGCGATTGGTGGTGTCGTCGTCGGACTTGGAGGGCTCATCGAGCCGCGGGCGCTCGGTGTCGGCTATGTGCAGATTGACGCTGAGCTAAGCGGTCGACTCACGCTCGGTGCCCTAGCACTGCTGCTCGTCATGAAGCTCGTCATGTGGTCGGTCGCGCTCGGCTCGGGAACAAGCGGCGGCATTCTTGCGCCCCTGCTCATCATGGGAGCCGCGATGGGCGGACTTCTCGCACCCGTGTTGCCGGGCGGAGACTCGGCGACCTGGGCGTTGCTTGGGATGGCAGGGGCCCTCGCAGGGGTGACGCGGTCGCCATTCACCGCTGTGGTCTTCGCGTTCGAGCTCACCCGAGACAGCGGCTCCCTACTTCCCCTTCTGTGCACGTGCGTGATCGCACATCTGGTGTCCTCACTCATCTTAAAGCGCTCGATTCTGACCGAGAAGGTGGCGCGCCGAGGTTTCCACGTCATGCGCGAGTACGTGGTCGAGCCGCTTGAGGCGCTCTTTGTTCGAGAAGCGATGCTGACCGACGTGCTCACTGCCACCTCCGATCAACCCGTCGAAGAGCTGCTCGCAGAGATCCGTACGGAGCCACGCTTTCGTCATCAGCGGCTGTATCCGGTGCTCGACGATCAAGGCGACCTCTTGGGGGCGATCGGCTTCTCCGACCTGCTTGAGATTGTCGCGAGCGGCTCGGTAACCACCGGTGTCGGCCAGTTCGCGAAGGACGACCTCGTGCTCGCCTACCCTGACGAGACGTTGCGCCACGTCGCAGATCGCATGGCGGAGCACTGGCTCGGTGCACTGCCGGTCGTCGCACGAGACAATCCCGCGCGACTGCTCGGCATGGTGACGGAGTTCGATCTCTTGAAGGCGCGCCAGCGCCAGCTCATCGAAGAGCGGCATCGAGAACGCGTGCTCACCTTGTGGGGGCGAGGCTCCACATCGCTCGTCAGGCGCTCACGTGTGGACGCCGGGGCGACGCTGGACGATGTCGCAGACATCGCGGAATCGACGGCCTCCTCAGACGATCCGGAGAGTGTCGACTGAAGACGCTGCTGCAGGCGCGTCGTGCTAGGGCGACCAAGCTCAGTGGGTTGAGCGGCGCTTGCGATCCCGCTGAGCCGCTGTGCCTGTGCGCAGCGCGTCGGCGAGCACAGCTGCTGCTGACCGCTCGACGTCCTTCGTCGCCGTGAGTAACACGAGCGGAACTTCCTCTGACGACGCGACGAGCTCCCTGAGTTCGGCGGTGTGTTCGTTCAGCTCTTTCGTGTACTCCCGAGCAAATTCCTCAAATCGTCCCGGATCGTGGTGATACCAGCGACGAAGTTCCGTGCTCGGAGCGAGGTGCTTTCGCCATTCCAAGGTGATGTCATTCTTAGCAAGCCCCCGTGGCCAGAGTCGATCAACGAGGATGTGGCGGCCATCGCTGTCGATCGGGTCGTACACACGGCCGACACTGATCCGATCCCGCACCGATCCCGAAGGACCGACGAAAGCTTGCGAGTTGAGATCCTCCCAGAGCGGGCGGAAGTGGTCGGCGAGACGGGTGAGTTCGTTGCGATTACGCGCTGACAGTCGCGCGAGCGCACTCGCTCCGGCTTTCGTGAGCGCCAGACGAACAGCACGTGCGTCGTGCGGGTCCGAGTTTCGGACAACGAGACCGGCGCTCACGGCTCGGTCGACGAGCTCGACTGCGCTGTGGTGGCGAAGAAAGAGGTAACCGGCGACGTCACCGATCGTCGGGCCTCCTTTGACGTCGTGCCCGCGGATCGCAAGCAGTAGCTGGTGCTGCGCGGGCGTCAGACCCGCTTCATGAGCCCAGGTCTCGCTCTGGTGGAGGAACCGACGCAGTCCAGCTCGCAAGAGCAGGAGCTCCCGATAGTCCTCATCTCGAAGTGGATCGGCCACGAAACGACTTTACTCAGCGCTGTCCTCATGCCACGGAGCGGCCGGGCGGCTTGGTCGCCTCTGAATATACGTCGTGGAACGATATGATCTGATTGTCCGGCGAGGTAGGAACGTGGGTTGACGGCCATCGGGACGAGGAGGACGCATGAGTGAGTTCGTTGCGACAAGCGTGCCAGCGAGATGATGCCGATACCGGATTCGCTTCCGAGGTTGTGCCAAGGAACACATAAGGAGAACGACAGCGAGTGTGCTCCGATGGAAGCCGTTTGTTGGTTGTCAGGTGAGCCCTGGTCGCTTCATCCACGTTCCGTGCATCCAGTGATTGCGGCAGTCGCGAACGCGGCGAGCGAGCGACTTGACGATGCCGCTCATGCGTCACTGTGGCCGCTTATCCTCGCCTCGAGCCACACGAGACGGCGGCTCCGCTTCATGCTTGGATGGCGCTTGCGACATATCGCGCGCCGCGCTCAGGCGACATCTGGCACGCAACTCACCGCGTTATGGGCACGGCTTCTCGAGGAACTTCAACGGTGTAGCGCTAGGCGCATTGGTCTGGCCGTGGGTCGCATAGCGCGGGAGGGGATGCTCGAGTACCGGGAGGCTGGTGTGTCGTTTTTCTTCTGATCGACAGGATCGCCGAGTGTCGCAAATGTGCTGATCCGGATGGCTGGCCAAGAGCTCTGCGAGGTGGCTCTCGACAGCAGTGATCTGCGCGTTGAGGGCCTCGATGGCGGCCGCCAGGCCGAGGGTGATCTGTCCTCGGGCTTCGCCCTCGATGCCGGCCAAACCGGGGGCCGCCGCGACCAGCCGGCGATGAAGAACCTCGGTGGCGATGCCACCGTTGTAACCGACCGAATGCAGCCAGCCGGCCATTCGCTTGGGTGACAGCCAAGCTGCCTTCGCGGCGGTGGGAAAGCGACGCAAGAAGCTGAGTGTGATCGGGCTGTCGAGCTTCGTGAACAGGCCTATTGCGCCAGGGAAAGCGGCGCTTTCGCCCGTTCCGTTAGTTGCAATCTCATGAGGGTGGAAAGCGGCGCTCTCCTCCACACAACAGTCGGCCCGTAAAGCATCTCCTATTGCCGTAGTACGGCCACCGTCGAGTCGTGGATCACGCCCTCGCCGCCAACGAATATCAGCGAGCCTCACCCGTCGACTTCGTAGACCGTCCTTCGCCCGACGCGCGTTCGAGTGAGATAAGCCGCCTCCGCTAGTCGGTCACGACCTTCTGGCACCGCCGCTCCGTGATGCCTGTCGCCACGGCAAGGTCGCGGACGCGGAGCAATGGGTCATTAGCAACACCCATAGGCCGTGGTTCGTAAGGAACCTGATCGGCGTGTCGCTCACGCGACGAGGCTACGAGTCAGCAAGTGACCTAGGCGTGATGCCGTTTGCGCGGCAGATGCGCGGAACGGAGGCACCATGAATAACAGGACGATCTGGCGTCATGCGCCTTCTATCTGCGGTTCTGGCCCTAACGCCACCGGATTCGCGAGGGAAGCCTCGAGCCCTAAGGGGGTAACTCCGGTTGCATCGACCGCCGCGTCCTGCCAGATGATCCGGGACGTCTCAGGATCGAGGGTGCCGAGCCGCGTCGCACGCCGGGGCGTCCGAGGCGTGACATCAGCGACGGTCGCCGTCGTCTCGTCGTCGCGCTTGAGAGCGGAGCGACGCAACCCCAGAGCGTTATAGCGAATGTATCGAAACAAGATATGCCACCTGACTCGCCGTGCCGTATTGGGCAGGCCACCAGGGTCCGGGGCAGCGGAACCTGTCAAGCCCGATGAGACACGTGGTCAAAGACTCTTCGCTGCCTCCTCGTCTTCGCGTGGTTTGTTGATCCACGCGACATCGGGAAGCTTTGGCGGCTGCGGTGCCTTGTTGAAGAACCGCTCCGGGTGGGCGGCATAGGCAGCGTCGAGGACGACGCTGCGCTGGTGCTGGATCGCCTTCGCGCTCCCGTAGTGGACCGAGGCCGGGGTGTGCAGGCCAATACCGGAGTGGCGAGGCTTCTCCGGGGGTCGCGACGTGCGCGTCCGTTGAGCGGCCTCCGTTGCCCCTGGTGGGGACACGTGTCTCGCTGCGATGACCTGAACGACAGTCGTGGTGCATGTCCTCGCGGCGATCAGTTAGTGGACCGTGACGAG
>DATCDR010000132.1:0-5291 GCA_036510575.1 Acidimicrobiales bacterium
TGCTCGGGTTCATCGAGCACCACAGCGAGACCGCGAAGCCCTTCAAGTGGGTCTACGACGCAAAGGTGGCCGCGTGAGCCATGTTCATGGGACTAATGCGCGGCGCCACTAGCGGCTCCTGAGTTTCCCGGTCGGTTCGGCGGAGCGCCGAGACGCTCGCAGCCTCGCGAGTAGTGGTGCCTGCTTCAAGCGATCGATTCCCTGGACTCCTCGGTCGGGGACACTCCTAGGCCCGCGTCATCAGAACCGCCCGAGGGACCGAGCGTGATGGCCGCGACAACCGCCGCCACCAACATCGCGAGCCCGGCGATAAGAAGCGCCTCTTGGAGGCCGCTCCGGAACGCGTGGTAGGCGGCCGCAACGACGTGGTCTTCGATCGATGAGCCGGTCGAGCTGCCATTCGGCACGGCGCCGGTCTCGACGGCGGTGATCACGATCGAGATGAAGTTCGCCGGAATCTGCAGCACCTTTAACCGCGACGTGAGATCGGCTGTGAGATGTGCGTTCACCAATGCACCAAGCACCGCCACCCCGAAGACGGCACCGAGCTCCCTGCTCGTGTTCGTCGCAGACGCGGCCATCCCCGAGTGTTCAGGAGGAACTTCACCAAGCGCGACCGACGTCACGGGGACCACGCTCGAGCCGAACCCAAAGCCCGCCAAGGCAAGGGTGGCCAGCAGCCAGAGCGAGGGCGTTGCTGAGTTCAAGAGCACCTCGGAGAGGAGAATGCCGGCGCCACCGAGCACGCAGCCCTCTGCCATCGGCAAGCGCGGTCCAACCTTCGCGACGCGTCGCCCAGCCAAACCAGCCGCGAGCACCATCGCGGCAGCCATCGGCAAGAACTCGACTGCTACCCGATACGGCGAGTAGCCAATCACTGCCGAGAGGTAGAGCGCGGCGAAAAAGAAGATCGAAAAGATTGCGAAGAACAAGACGAAAGCGACGATGATCGCGCCACTAAAGCGAGACAGCCGAAAGTAGCTGAGGTCGAGCATCGGCGACGCGCTTCCTCGCTCCACGCGGACGAACGCGACCAACGAAACGACGCCGACAAGGAAGAGCGCAACAACGCCTGGCGCGCGATATCCGGCGGTTTCGCCGAGAATTACGGCGAACGTCAGCGAGCCGATCCCGATGACCCCGACCAGAAACCCGGGGATGTCAAGACGCGCCGAACTCGGATCGGCGCTCTCTGGAACCACCTTCGCGGCAAGCACCACAACGCAGACGGCCGCGGCGACGTTGAACCAGAACACCGCCCGCCAGGTGCCGAGCGCCACGAGCGTTCCACCAAGGACGGGTCCGAGCGCGAGTGCGAGCCCGGACACCGCGGCCCACGCTCCAAGGGCACGCGCCCTCGCGTCGAGGTCCGGGTAGAGGTGCCGGATGATAGAGAGTGTCCCCGGCTCAGACGCTGCCGCGCCGACACCCATCAGCACTCGTGCACCGATCAGCACATCGGGATTCGGCGCGAGCGCGCCGAGTAACGATCCAGCAGCGAAGATCCCGAGACCGCCGAGCATCAGCCGCTTGCGACCGAAGCGGTCCGACAACGATCCCGCAAGCAACATCAGACTGGCGAAAGTCAGGGCGTACCCGTTGACCACCCACTGCAGTTGCGTCACCCCGGCATGGAGCGTCGACTGCACGCTCGCGAGCGCGACGCTCACGATGGTCATGTCCAAGAAGGTGAGAAAGAGCACCGCGCAGACCGCAACAAGCGCAAGGCGACGAGATCCGCGCCATTTCGCGCCCGAATGATCGACTACTACGCGCCCCGGCATCACGTGCCGCGACTCCCCTCTTTGAGGCGGCCCTTCACAACTCAAAGCCTACGATCGGAACGTCGGCTGTAACGCGACCGTCGGAGAGAGAGGGCGGTCCGAGACCGGTCAGGTGCCACATTCGACCGGCACCACGACCAAGCAGAGAGGCGCGCATAGATTCCTCAGAATGTTCCCTCGTTCATGACAGCCGACAGGGGATAATCATCTCTATGAGATCCATGGGGGTAGGTCACAGCGCGGCGCGCAAAGTAGGTTCCCGGATCGGACTCGCGTCTTCGGGTATCGCCGTCGCGTCGATCCTGCTGGCGGCATGCGGGTCGTCCGCCCCGCCAAGCGCGAGCATCGACTCGAGCACGATTCCAACAGCTACAGCGGCCGTAACGACGACCACGACGACAACCCCGGCCGTGCACTCCAAGGTGGCGTCCGACATCATCGCCAACTGGATGGTGTTCTTCAGCGGCCAAACCCCGGCAGCAAAGAAGCTCTCCCTGCTCGAGAATGGCTCGGCGTTTGCGAGCATTGTGAACGGTCAGGCATCGTCTGGACTCGCACAAAGCGCGCGGGCAAAGGTGGCCGCAATCTCGGAGGTCACCGCAACCTCGGCGCGCGTCCACTACGCCATCTACCTCGGGTCGTCATCGGCGCTGCCGAGCGAGTTCGGCGTCGCTATCAACCAGGACGGAACCTGGAAGGTGAGCGACGCCAGCTTCTGTGTACTCCTCAATCTCGAGGGCACGAGAACAGCGCTATGTCCCGTCAAGCACGTCGGTAGCTGATCGAGCTAGCAGGCGACCGCCCAGACCATTACTCACGCGTCTGGGCGCAACCGGTCGAGGCGCATTGTCGCGGTCAGCGCATGACCGGCAAAGTTTTCGGCAAGCGAGATGGCCTCGACTGCTGGAGCGACGCGTCGGGTGCCTTCGGGCGTCAATCGTTGGTAGGTGCAGGTCTTTAGGAACTTGCCGACCCACAGACCTCCCGTGTAGCGCGCGGCCAGTGAGGTAGGTAGGACGTGATTGGTCCCGACTCCTTTGTCGCCATAGGCCACAGTCGCTTCTTCGCCGAGAAACAACGACCCGTAATTTCGAAGGCCGCTGAAGTAGACCCCGAGCTTCTGCTCGGCCACTTGCACCTCCAAGTGCTCGTTTGCCGCCTCATTGGCCAACGCGATCGCGGAGTCGTCGTCGGCGGCGACCGCGATCCAGCCGTGATCACGCCATGCGACGCCTGCCACCTCGGCGGTAGGCAGCTCCTTCAGCAACTCATCGATCTGTTCGGCAACCGCGGCCGCGACATCGTCGCCGATCGCGATGAGACCGGCAGGCGACGTCGGACCGTGCTCTGTTTGGCCGAGCAGGTCCGCAGCGACCAGACGCGGATCGGCGCTCTCATCGGCGATGACGAGAACCTCGGTCGGACCGGCAAGCAAGTCGATCCCGACGCGTCCGAATAGCTGCCGCTTGGCTTCAGCGACGTAGGCATTGCCGGCTCCCACCAACATGTCGACCGGTGCGACCCCGTCGATCAGGCCGAAAGCCATCGCGGCAAGCGCCTGCACGCCGCCCAAGGCGAGAATCAGGTCTGCGCCCGAGGTGTCCATCGCATACAGCATCGCGGGATGGATCCCGTCGCCTCCTTGAGGCGGGGCGCAACCAACGACCTGCCCGACGCCTGCCTCTTTCGCGACGAGAATGGTCATGAACGAAGATGCCAGCATCGGATAGCGCCCACCTGGCACGTAGGCGCCGACAGATGCGACCGGTATGTGTTGGTGCCCGAGCACCACACCTGGCTCCAGTTCGATCTCGAGGTCAACCAACGTCGAGCGCTGTGCCCGCGCGAATCGGCGTACCCGGTCCTGAGCAGCACCGATATGACCGCGCAGTCCACTATCTAGTAACTCGGCGGACGCGTCAATTTCCCGATCGGACACCACGAAGGTATCCGGGTCCCAATCGTCGAGCTCCCTCGACCAGCGACGAAGGGCATCGATGCCGCCGTGTTCGAGGTCGCGAAGCATCATGCTCACGCGCTCGCGTATGTCGTCGATGGCTTGGCTGATCTGGGGATTCGGAGCCTTCTCATAGCGCCAAGGCATCTGCGTCGTCCCTCCTCGATAATCGTCAGCGATTGGGAAGCCGGCATCCTCGATTTGCCAGCGAGCACACTATCGAGCGACGGCGAGCACGAGACCGATACCGTCGACCTTCGCCGCACCCACGACGTGACACTAGAACGAGCTCAAGCGCGGAGCCTGCGTGGCTCTCTCGGATCGCAGGATGAGCCTGCAGTGTCAAGCATTCGATGAGAAAGTGAACATCTTCTGTGCCTCGATGCGCGCACCAATGGCGTCTGCCCCATCTAGCCATATTTCGAACTCGGGACCCTGCCTTGGCAGGTAGTAGTCGAGCATCGCCTGGCGAAGGTCTGGATGTTTCGGATCTGAGAGCTCGAAAAGCTCGACGCGTCCGTGCACGGTGACAGCCAGTTCGTCACCTGGCAGGTGAGTGGCGCTCACAAAGGGGCGGGACCTGAGGTGCCGCATGCGGACCGAGGATCTGCCGGAGCTGAAAACGAGCGAGCCGTGAAGCAGGTAGCCGTCGACCGGGCCGACCAACGGCCTCCCGTCAGCGGTTACCGTACCGACGACGAGGAGGCACATACCCTGAAGTCGCCGACAGAGTTGCTCCGCGCTGAGGCGACGATCCTCAGTGACAATGGCGCGAAGGTGCGAACCAGCTTCTGCCGCGCTCTCGTCGAGGAGTCGTTGTAGAGCGGCCATTTCGTCGGGAGTCTCGTACATCTCACGATTTCACCACAGCGTTGGACTAACGCAGGCAGGTTCAACCGCCACCAACACCAACGTGCCCCGCGTGCCACGTCAGTCCAGTGCTCTCAGTCGTTCGCGATCTGGTCCCGAGTCTTACGATCCCGGTAGGTCCTTCGTCTGGGCTTCGGCTTACCCGACCGAAGAAAGGTGAGTCTTCCGAGGAAGCCGAGCTTCTTGGCGTCTGAAACGAGCGTCTCCTCGAGAGCGACCATTTACCGCTGGCAGGTAACTCATCGAGCAGTTGCGCGGCAGTTGACGCCAGAGGATCGATCTTCAGCGGATCGAGTGGCTTGCGCCTATGAAAGCCCATGAAAGAAGCCCACGTCGAGAACTCTGGCGCATGCTGCTCGCCAAGGAGTCGGAGTCGGGCCGTTTAGACCGACTACGTGCGAGGTCACTTCGACGGCACGGCCTCACGCGAACGCTCGCGACTCCTCCACGCGGTGTCGCCAGGTGATAACCACGCCGAGCACGACGACGTAAGCGAGAAGGATCCCGCCATCGATCAACTCGGGAGCACGACCCGCGACGACGGCCCAGCCGAGTGAAGCGTGGTGGTAACTCGGAAGAAAGTCAGCGACTCGGCGAAGCACGCTCGGGAGCGATCGGACCGGCGTGAACAAGCCTCCAAAGAAGCTCAACAAGAACATCAACGCCGTCACGAGCGGATA
>DATCDR010000133.1:0-13664 GCA_036510575.1 Acidimicrobiales bacterium
TCGCATTGCTGCGCGATGACCTCGTTCGTGGTGTCGGTCCAGGACTTCACGAGATACGGGCGCTCCCAGTGCATGTAGGCGACCGGGCGCGGCGAGATCATCTGGACGTCGATGTTCCGCTCGTCAAGGACGCGGATATGACGATTGAGCGCACCCTCCATCTGGGCGGCCGTGAGGTGGAAGTTCGACGGCGTCCGAAGGGCGATCATGTTGTAGGCATATCCCCGGAACTCCGGTGGCGTCGACATGTGGCCGTGACTGTCGATAACGAGCGTGCCGTCGTACATTGCTCCCCCTCGCTCAGCGACCGGCCCCTAGCCAGCTCGCCGGCCGAGTCTCGCGCATTCGCGCGATCCATTCCTCCGTGAACGTCGTATAGCAGCGTGTCAGACATGGGTGCTAGGTTGGGCGCCACAGGCGAGTGGCCTGACCAGTTAAGAGTGGCGGTTGTACCTCGACCCGATGGGCAGGGCGGGCCGTCCGTTTCAGATGGGGGAGGCGCAGATGGCACAACTCGTAGGTGTGCTCAACATGTCCCACGGTCCGTTCACGAATTTGGCTCCCGAGAAGTGGGAGAACGTCCGTCAGAGTCGTCCTCCGTACCGCTCGGACGTGCCGGTCGAGACCGAAGAGGAGCGAGTCACCAAGGCCGCGAGGATTCGGGCCGGGATCGACGTAATGAACGCCAAGCTGGCCGAGATGCGCCCGGACGTGCTCGTGATGTTCGGAGACGACCAGATGGAGAACTTCGATTTCAACAACTACCCGTCGCTCTCGGTCTACGTGGGTGACGAGTTCAAGGGACCCGACAACAGCACGCGCGGCAAGCCGGACGAGTACCACACGGTGAAGGGCTACCCGCCGCTTGCGGTGCATCTGCTCCGGTCGCTCATCCAAAGTGGGTTCGACCCGGCGTTCCAGATGCAGCTACAAAACGACAAGGGCATGTGCCACGCGATCATGCGTCCGCTCGAGTTCTTCAACAACTACGACATCCCGGTTGTCCCGCTCCTCGCGAACGGCTACTACCCGCCGCAGCTTCCGGCCAAGCGTTGCTATGAGATCGGCAAAGCCGCGCGAATCGCGATCGACGCATTCCCCGAGGACATCCGCGTCGTCGGAATCGGCTCGGGCGGTATGTGGCACACGCCCGGCCGTGACGAGTCCTACATCGACGAGGAGTTCGACCAGACGCTGCTTCGCTACCTCGAGAAGGGCGACATCCAAGGGATGGCCGAGTTCTTCGACTCCTACGAGGTGCCAAGCGGTGACAAGAGCCAGCAGGTCCTTGGTGGAATCTCGGGCATGACCGGTATGGACTGGATCTCGGGCCCGCAGATGGGTACCCGTGAGACCTGCGAGTGGATCGCGGCCTCTGCAATGGTGGATGGTCGCCCACAGACGATCGTCGACTACGTCCCGGTCTACGCTTCGCCGATCGGCACGGCCTTCGCGTTCTGCGACAGCGTGTAGCCAACACTCTCCGGTAGGGGGATTCATCAGAAGGCGGTGGCTTTTGCCACCGCCTTCTGGCATTTCGCGGCTAGCTGAAGACTGTTACTCGGCGTTGCCCGCTCGCAGCCATTCGACGTAGTCCGCGACGCCGGACTCGATGTCGAACTCGGGCGAATAGCCGGTGTCCTCGTGGATGCGCGTGATGTCTTGGAAGTTGACCTTCCCTGGGCCGTGTGGATTGTGCCCTTGCTCGAGCGGAAGGTTGCCATCCGGGATCATCTTCAGCGTCGCGGCGACGAGGGCGGCGTTCGTCGTCGGACGGCCATCGCCGATGTTGTAGGTCCGGTGCTGGAGCTTGTCACTCGTCATCAGCAGCGCGAGGCCGCGACCACAGTCCTTCACATAACACATGTCGCCGCCGTCGTCTGCGTAGTTCGGGCCGCGAGGACCCGCCTTCAACTCGGTGCCCGCCATTGCAGCGTGCACGACGCGGCTTTGGAGATTCGTCATCGAGTGGTAGAGCGGACCCCAGATCGAAGAGATTCGCAGGTTCAAGAAGTCGAGGCCGGTCCGGTCGGCGAAGTGGCCACCGAGGATCTCGAAGGACTTCTTGAACGCCTCGGTGGGATTGTTGCCGACGAGCGGGACGCGGACGTCTTCTCGTTGGGGAATCTCGGGCGTGCCGCCGTAGACGGTTCCTGAGCTCGCTACACCGATTCGTGCGACGCCCCAGGTCTCGGCGGCCTCGAGCAGGTTGATGAGGCCGAACATGTTCGTCCGAAGGTCCTCCGAGGCCGAGAGCGCGTTCATCCCAGGCACGGCGAGGTGTGCGATCTTCGTGATCGGGTACTTCTTTCCGATCTCTGCGAGCCGTTCGGCGTCGGTGATGTCGAGCTGCTCGACGAATGCGTGGACGCCGATGTCTGCCTTGATGAAATCTGGCTCGCGTGCAACGCGGAACTGTGTGAGCACGACGTCTTCGCCCTGATCGATAAGTGCGCGTGCGGTGTGGAGACCGATGAAGCCGAGACCCCCTGTGACTAGGATCATTCGTGTTCCCTCTCTGTCGTCGCGGGCGTCGTCGTTACCCGCTCGTTCGTCCTGTTCGGCCCTAGTCCTACTTCGACGGACGATCTCTGGTCAACCGTGGGGCGACGCGGTTGTTCTGGCGCTGGCGCGACGATGGAGCAGGACGAGAGAGCGGGACGGCGGAGGAAACGGTGCGACTTGGTAGCGATCTCAGCGGCCAGACGATGCTCATCTCAGATGAGCAGTTGCTAGCGCTTCACGACCTTGGCGGTGAGCCGCTCGGGATGATCGACGCAATCACGACGGAGTTCGCGGCACCTGGCACACTTTCGGCGCTCGCGGACCACTCGAGCGCCCGCAGCCTTGACTCGGTCGCGCTCGGTGCGCCCATTCCACTTCCTGGCGCGGTCATAGCTGCGCCGGTCAACTACTACGACCACATGGTCGAGATGAGCGAGGTGCGCGACATCCGGCACCTCGGGGTGTTCTTGAAGGCACGCTCGTCGGTGACCGGACCCGACAGCGTGGTTCGCCTGCCCTATACCGACCGTCGCTTCGACCACGAAGGTGAGCTCGGCGTCGTGATCGGCAAGGTGACCGAGAACGTCGCGGAGTCCGAGGCACTGTCTTCTGTCTTTGGCTACACCTGTCTGCTCGATATCACGATGCGTGGCGGCGAAGACCGGTCGACGAGAAAGTCGTTCCGGACCTTCACGCCGATCGGGCCGCACATCGTCACCGCGGATGAGGTTGGCGACCCTACCGATCTCCGCATCATCTGCAACGTCAATGGGACCGAGCGCCAGAACGAGACGACCAAGGAGATGGTCTGGTCGGTCGCGCAGCTGATCGCATACACCTCGAGCGTGATGACTCTCTATCCGGGCGACATCATCGCTTCTGGGACACCGGCCGGCATCGGTCCGATTTTCGACGGCGACGTAATCGACGTCATCATCGAGCGCGTAGGACACCTCCATGTCAGCGTCTCGGCGGCGGGCGCGATCACCTGCCCGACGCTAGGTGCCGGTTCGGGGCCGACCCCACCTCCGCCACCACCGCGCTGAGCAGGTGGCCGATGCGACCGCTTCGCTCGTACACTCGTTTCGCCACGACTGAGGGGGCCAGATGACCACGAAGCGTTTTCATGCGCCAGACAGCGAGGCGCTCGACGAGCTCTATGGCGACGTCGCCGACGCGGATCTCCAGCCACTTTGGATGCTCGAGGGCCTGATGACGGCGACTCCCGCTGTGCGACCGCGCTCACACGTCTGGCACTGGAGCGCTATGCGCCCACTGGCGCAGCGTTGCGGAGAACTGGTGGGCATCAGCCGAGGCGGAGATCGAAGAGTGCTTTCGCTCACGAATCCGAGCCTTGGTGGCAAGCCCTACGCAACCTCGACGCTCTGGGGTGCGGTGCAGTACCTACAGCCCGGCGAGGTCGCTCCGGCGCACCGGCACACGCCTGGAGCGCTCCGCTTCGTCCTTGAGGGAAGTGGCGTCTGGACGAGGGTGCAAGGTGACGCAGTGGCGATGGCGCCGGGCGATCTCGTGTTGACACCGTCGTGGGTCTGGCACGAGCATCACAACTCCGGCGACGAGCCGATGATCTGGTTCGACGGGCTCGACCAGCCACTGCTCGAGTCGCTCGACGCGATCTTCTTCGAGCCTGGACAAGATGCGAATGTTCCCCGCGAGGTGCCGAGCCGATCTCGCTCCGAGGAGCTCTACGCCGGCGCGCCGGGCCTCGTGCCGATTGGTTCGAGGCCGGAAGTCGACTACTCGCCGCTCTTCGCGTACCGCTGGGTCGACACCGATCGCGCACTCGACCAGCTCCTTCTCGCTGATCCAAAGTCCGCCGTCGCACTCCGCTTCGCCGACCCGACGACGGGCAGGGACGTGATGCCGACGATGCGCTGTGAGATGCACCGACTTCCACCTGGCGCCGCGACCGCGCCGACCCGAATTGTCGGCTCCTCGATCTTCGTCGTCTTCTCCGGCACGTGCACCGTGAGCCTCGAGGGTGAGACAGTCGAGCTCGTAGCCGGCGACATGGTGGCGACCGCGTCTTGGGACGAGTGGTGGTTCTCATCCGAGGAGGGCTGTGATCTCTTCAGGGTCTCGGACGCTCCAGTCATCGAAAGCCTCGGGCTCGAGCGACGAAGCGTTCGCCAGTCCTAGGGAACGAGCGGTCTTGGACAGTCGTAGGCGGACGCGTCGCGTGGAGGAGAAACGGTGATAGATGACCAGGATCGACCAGGCGGGAGTCGACTTCCGTATTTGAACGCCCGGCTGCAAGGACTCGGCACCTCGATCTTCGCCGAGATGTCCGCGCTTGCGGTGGCGACGAACTCGATCAATCTCGGTCAGGGCTTTCCTGACACCGACGGTCCAAGTGAGGTATCTGAGGCCGCGATCGCAGCTATTCGAGCTGGCGAGAACCAGTACCCCCCTGGTCGGGGTGTGCCGGCGCTGCTCGAAGCGGTCGCTCGACATCAGCAGCGCTTTTACGGCATCACGCTCGATCCCGCACGCGAGGCGCTGATCACTGCTGGAGCGACCGAGGCGATCGCAGCGGCGATCCTTGCGCTCTGCGAGGTTGGCGACGAGGTCGTGATGTTCGAGCCGTTCTACGACTCCTACGCCGCCTGTGTCGCGATGGCAGGTGCGCAGCGACGCGTCGTGCAGCTCTCCGCGCCGGACTGGTCCTTCTCGGAGCAGGAACTCGAGGCGGCGATCACGCCGAGGACGCGACTGGTGTTGTTGAACAGCCCACACAATCCGACCGGCAAGGTCTTCTCCGAAGTCGAGCTGGCAACGATTGCCAAGCTCTGTGTGCGCCACGACCTCATCGCCGTCACCGACGAGGTCTACGAGCACCTGATCTTCGACGTCGAGCACCTGCCGCTGTCGCGTTTTCCAGGCATGGCTGAGCGAACGGTCTCGATCTCATCGGGAGCCAAGACGTTCTCCTTCACCGGCTGGAAGGTTGGGTGGGTAACTGGACCAGAGGCGCTCGTCGACGCGGTCCGCACTGCCAAGCAGTTCTTGACCTACGTCAGCTCGGCGCCGTTCCAGCCCGCCATCGCGCTCGGGCTCGATCTCCCCGACGCGTTCTTCCATGATGTAGGGGCGACCCTCAAGTTCAAGCGCGACCTGTTGAGCGAGGGGCTCCGCTCTCTCGGGCTGACGACGTTCGACAGTGCAGGAACGTTCTTTGTGACGACAGATGTCGCATCACTAGGTGACGAGGACGCGGCGACGTTCTGTGCCAATTTGCCGTTCCGAGCCGGAGTGGTGGCGATTCCCTCCAGCGTCTTTTACGACGACAAAGAGGCAGGCAGGACGTTTGTCAGGTGGACGTTTTGCAAGCGCAACGAGGTTCTAGAAGAGGCCCTCGTACGCTTGAAGCGCCTTGTCGGCTGAGCAGCATCTTGGGTGGACGAGAGCAGATTGCGCACAGTAGATAGTTAGACTCACTACATAGTTTCGTGCGGCTCTTATGCCGCGTACGTGGTCAACCGGTGCGTCGACGAGGAGTTCGAGATCTCGAAAATAGCGAGCACATCGCAGCCAATTGTGATGCCGCTCTCCTCCGAGGCCGGCGGTTGGCTCAGACGGATGTGGCCAGTCTGGTGGGCGCACCGGAAGGTCATCGCGATCGCCTGTGCATCGGCTGCGGTGGCGATGGGGGCCCAACAGGTCTCGCCACTGATCCAGCGATACGGGATCGACCACGACATCGTGGCCAAGCACCCGGGCTCGATCGAGGGCGTCGTGATCGCGATGGCGGCGCTGTTCGTGCTTCGGTTCTTCTTCGCTTGGATACGCCGGTTCTCCGGCGGCAGGATCGCCTGGGACGTCGACCATGACTTGCGAAACGCGGTCTTCACGCACTTCCAGGGCCTCGACTTCGCGCGCCAAGACGAGCTCTCCCATGGCCAGGTCGTATCCCGGACGAACTCCGACCTGACGCTCATCCGGCAGCTGCTCAGCCAGGTACCGACGATGCTCTCGAACTTGCTGCAGTTCCTCTTAGCGCTCGTGATCATGCTCGTGCTCTCACCGCTGCTCACCGCTGCGGTGATGCCGATCATCCCGATCTTGTTCTTGTTGTCGTTTCGGATGCGCCGCGTGGTCTACCCCTCGCAGTGGGAGGCACAGGCTCGTATGGCCGACATGGCGGGTGTCGTCGACGATGCGGTGTCTGGCGCAAGAGTCGTACGGGGCTTCGGGCAGGAGGACTTCGAGCGGTCCAGGCTGCTCAGGTCGCTGAGCGTGCTTTACGGGTCGCGGATGCGCAACCTCCGGCTCCGCTCGAGGCGGAGCTCGACGCTGCAGGCGATTCCCCAGATCGGCCAAGGCATCGTCCTCGTCTTTGGCGGCTATCTCGCCTTAAAGCATGAGATCTCACTCGGCACCCTCGTCGCGTTCTTCACCTACCTCGCCCAGCTCGCCGCCCCGGCGCGCCAGATGGCGACGCTTCTTGTCACCGCGCAACAGGCTCGAGCAGGCGCCGAACGGGTGCTCGAGCTGCTCGACTCCCTGCCGGACGTAACCGATCCGGAAGATCCAGTCGACCTCTCGCACGTGAACGGCGAAGTGGTCTTCGATGACGTCTCGTTCGGCTACCTCCGGTCCGAGCCCGTGCTATCGCATTTCAACCTGCGCCTCGAACCAGGTGAGACCGTCGCCATCGTTGGTGCGGCGGGGTCGGGCAAGTCGACGGTAGGGCTCTTGTTGCCTCGGTTTTACGACCCCCAGTCCGGCGGCGTCCGCATCGACGGGGTCGACGTTCGTTCGGTCTCCTTCGACGACCTCCGGCGCCAGATCGGCGTCGTGTTCGAGGATGCGTTTTTGTTCTCCGGCAGCGTGCGCTCGAACATCGCCTACGGCAGGCCGGATGCGACCGACGAAGAAGTGATCGCCGCGGCCAAGGCGGCTGAGGCAGATGCGTTCATCACCGCGCTCGCCGACGGTTATGAGACCGTCGTCGGTGAACGCGGCCTGTTGCTCTCTGGTGGCCAGCGCCAGCGAATCACGCTCGCCCGGGCGCTGCTCACCGATCCGAGGATATTGCTGCTCGACGACGCCACGTCATCGATCGATGCCAGGGTCGAAGAGGAGATTCACCAGACACTCCGGCGCCTCATGCGCGGCAAGACGACGCTCGTGATTGCGCACCGTCGCTCGACGCTCGGGCTAGCCAGTCGCATCGTCGTTCTCGACAAAGGAGCGCTGTTAGACCAGGGAACGCATGAGGAGTTACTCGAGCGCTGTGCGCTCTATCGAGCACTCCTCGCCGGACCAGGTGACGACGCGGAGGGCGGCGGTGTCGATCTGGACGTCTCGCCCGTTGCGAGCGCGGGTGCGTGGCGTGAGACCAACGACGGCATCGAGCTAGACGGCGTTCGCGTCAACGTCGATGCGATAGCGGCGCGCGCCGCGACGCAAGGGACGCGGATCAGCGGCGCGGCCGGTGGTGGCGGTGCGATGCGCGCCGCGCTCGGTGCGCCACCTACCGAGAAGCTGCTCTTACAGATACAAGCACTTCCACCATCTGTCGATGTCCCTGACATCGACATCGAACGCGAGGTCGCACCGCCTACCGGGCCGTTTAGGTTCCGCTCGTACATCCATCCCTACGTTCCCCAGCTGATCATCGGCATGCTCTTCGTGCTGATCGATGCGGCCGCGGGCCTCGTCGGCCCGTATCTGATCGGCTACGCGACTGGGCACGGCATCGAGCTCGGTGTGGAGAGCGTGCTCTTTGGAATATCTGGGATCTATATCGCGGTACAGCTCCTCGACTGGGCGGACATGTGGGTGGAGACCTTTTGGGACGGCAGGACCTCGGAGCGACTGCTCTTTGGGACGCGCCTTCGGATCTTCTCGCACCTCCTCCGCTTAGGCGTCGACTACTACGACCGCGAGATGACCGGCCGGGTGCTTACGAGGATGACCTCGGACGTGGACACGCTCTCCCAGCTCGTCCAGTCGGGGCTGGTCAACGCGCTCGTGAACTTCGCCAGCTTCTTTGGCGTCGCGGCGATCCTTTGCTACTTGGACCTGCGCCTCGCGCTCTGGGTCCTTGTCGTGTTGCCCCTTTTCATCTTCGGCACGTTCGTCTACCAAAAGACATCGCGCAAGGCCTACGACCGTCAGCGCGACCGGATTGCTGCGGTGAACGCTGATCTGGCCGAGAACGTCTCTGGTGTGCGCGTGACGCAGGCCTTTCGCCGGGAGAGCCAGAACACCGAGAACTTCTCGGTCCTTGTCCGCGGATATCGAGACGCCGGTGTTCGCAGCCAGTGGCTCCAGGCCAGCTACTTCTCCTTCGCCGAGCTCGTCGGCAACATCGCGATCTTGATCGTGCTCGGCGTCGGCCGCTCGTCGGTGACTGGCGTGCACACCACGCACGCGCACCTGGTTGCGATCGGCGTGCTCGTCTCGTTCTTGTTGTACCTCACCCAGCTGTTCGCTCCGATTCAACAACTCAGTCAGGTCTTTGACACCTTCCAGCAGTCGACCGCCGGGCTTAGGCGGATCACGACGCTGTTGAACACCGAGGTGTCCACCCCGACGAGCGCGCACCCGATCGAGCTGGGAAGGCTTCGCGGTGAGGTTCGCTTCCGCGACGTGCACTTTGGCTACGCGGGAACTGAGTCCGAGGCACTCTCTGGCGTGAGCTTCGTGGTCGCGCCAGGCGAATCGGTGGCGCTCGTCGGCGAGACCGGCGCAGGCAAGTCGACGGTCGTGAAGTTGATCGCGCGCTTTTACGACGTGAGCTCAGGCGAGATCCTGATCGACGGCATCGCTCTTCGTGACCTCGACCCCATTGCCTACCGGCATCAGCTCGGCTACGTCCCCCAAGAGCCGTTCCTATTCGCGGGAACGATCCGGGACAACATCGCCTACGGGAGACCGGAAGCGACCAATGCCGAGGTCGAGGCAGCAGCGAGGGCCGTCGGCGCACACGAGATGATCGTCGAGGCGGGCGGCTACCTGCGTTACGTCACCGAGCGGGGCCGATCGCTATCGATCGGCCAACGACAGTTGCTCTGTCTCGCCCGTGCGCTGCTTGTCAACCCGGCGATCTTGTTGCTGGACGAGGCCACCTCGAACCTCGACCTCTCGAGCGAGGCGAAGGTCTCCCGCGCGATGGGCATCGTCGCCTCCGGTCGCTCAACGGTGCTCATCGCGCATCGCCTGCAGTCAGCTCGGCGCACCGACCGGATCCTCGTCGTCGAGCACGGCAAGATCGTCGAACAAGGCAGTCACGACAACTTGCTTGCGGCGAAGGGGCGCTACTGGTCGATGTGGCAGGCCTCGGAGTCGATCGCGGTCAGCGATACCACCGGCGCCTCGATCCTTGCCTAAGGTCAACTCGGCAGCGTTGAGCTCGCCAAAAGGGGGTAGGGACGTGGGATCACTAGAGGACTTCGATGTGGCACGTACGGAGTTCGCGCGCCTCGTGGTGCTCGTTTCGATCGAGTCGCTCGAGGACCGTACTCCCTGCACCGAGTGGAGCCTTCGCCAGCTGTTGAACCACGTCGTGACCGGCACGCAGTGGTTCACGACCGTCGTGCTCGGCGAGCCGCGACCAGATCGGGAGCCGGACCAGATCCTCTCGGATCCAAGCGGCGCGTTCGCGCGCCGAGCAGACGAGTTCCGCGCGGCGATGGCCGCACCTGGAGCCCTGGAGGGGGCCTACACGCACCCAGTCGGCGAGGTGAGCGGCGAGCGGTACACCTTGATGCGCGTAAATGAGTACCTCTGTCACGGCTGGGACCTCGCGACGACGATCGGGGCGACGCCGAATTTTCCAAGTGACATCGCCAAGCAATGCCTCGCCCTCGTGGAGTCCCAGATGGAGGGGAGGACCAGAGAGGCAGGGAAGGGCTTCGGGGTCGCGCTCGACCCAGGGCCGTCGCCGAGTGACTACGAGCGGCTGATCGCGTTTGTCGGCAGGAGCGCCGCTGACTGGTGAGGTCTCCCTCGCGTCATGGGCTCGGCTGGTCTTTCGTCTTCGCCGGCCTGTTGTTGTCGAGCCTGTGTTGCCCGGCGGCGACCTCGGCTGCCGCTCGCAGCAGCAAATCGCCGGCTGTTGGCGCATCGAGGCATGTCACCGGCACGGCTAGCGCCGCGACATCAGGGGTCTGCCTCTCACAGGTACAACTTGCACAGCTGACGACGAGGCGGCTCGCGCGTCTTGTCATTGTCGACCCGGTCGATGAAGGCGACGTCGGATCGCTCTCTGGCGAGGTCGCCTCCGGCATCGGCGGGATCATCCTCCTTGGAAGTGACGCCACCGCGGCACTCGGCTCAGAGCTGCATCAGCTGCTCTTGCTCGCTCCGCCAGGCCGTGTCCCGTTCGTCATGGTGGATCAGGAAGGCGGTGCCGTTCAGCGCCTCGTCGCCACGATCGGCCAGATCCCCTCGGCGAGGACCATGGGCTCGACGATGACACCGGCCGCGATCGAGGTGCTGGCGACGAACCTCGGCGCCAAGCTGCGACGCCTCGGTGTGACGATGGACCTTGCGCCGGTCCTCGATCTCGATGGTGCACCAGGACCGAACTCGATCGACGCCGACGGCACCCGCTCGTTCTCGGTGACCGGGTCGATCGCGACTGCTGATGGGCTCGCGTTCGCCCGCGGGCTGCTTCGCGCCGGAGTTCTCCCGGTACTCAAGCACTTTCCAGGACTCGGCGGCGCGTCGGGGAACACCGATCTCGGACCCGCTGCTACCAAGCCCTATGTCGGGCTTGGTACTGCTGGTGTGCAGCCGTTCTCGGCCGCGATCGCTGCAGGTGCTCCGGCAGTGATGATTGCAAATGCCACCGTCCCAGGGCTGACGTCGAGGCCGGCGAGTCTTTCGAGGGTCGTGATCACCGGGCTCTTGCGCCACAAGCTCGGCTTCTCCGGTCTCGTCCTTACCGACTCACTCTCGGTGCCGTCGATCACGGCGGCCGGCTACAACCTTCCAAAGGCCGCTGTCGCAGCGCTTCGTGCAGGTACGGACGAGGTGCTATTCAACGCCACCCCTTCGGCGGTGGCGTCGGACAATAAAGCGATCGTGGCTGGGATTTTGCATGCCGTTGCCCGTCACAAGCTCTCGCGGGCCACCCTCTTAGCGGCGGCCGGCGTCGACGAGGCCGCACGAGACGCCATCGCGGCGTGTGCACCGTGACCGCATGCCGAGGGGCCGGGTCGAGCGGAGGTCGAGAAGAGGTTCGCCGGGGATTGCGACTCGATCGGGTCCTTGCGGGGACTACCGTCGCTAGGACGGTTCCGATGGTCTGAGGAGTAGATATGGATCTCTCGTACGAGTTCGAAGTGCC
The DNA here is from genome assembly GCA_036510575.1 of Acidimicrobiales bacterium. GTDB lineage: Bacteria > Actinomycetota > Acidimicrobiia > Acidimicrobiales > Bog-793 > DATCDR01. The sequence goes on from DATCDR010000133.1 coordinate 11,828, forward strand.
GCTCTCGATCGACGAGGCATGGTCTGTCCTTACCGATCTCGAGCGGGTTGCTCCGTGTTTGCCCGGTGCACAGCTCGACGAGATCGAGGGCGACGAGTACCGCGGTCGGGTCAAGATCAAGGTTGGACCGATCACGGTCGAGTACAAGGGCACGGCTACCTTCGTCGAGCGCCTGCCCGAGACGCACGTGGCGGTGCTCCGGGCCCAGGGACGTGAGACCAAAGGGCAAGGCAGTGCAGCAGCGACCGTGACCGCGACCCTCACCGAGGCTGGTGCTGCCAACACCAAGGTGGATGTGCTCACCGTGCTCGACATCTCCGGTCGCGTCGCGCAGTTCGGACGAGGTGCACTTGCCGACGTGAGCTCGAAGATCCTCGGGCAGTTCGCGGCGAACCTTGAGAAGGATCTTGCTTCGGGCGCCTCTGGCGGGCCTGGCAAAGCGACCTCCGCGGCCACAACCACGACAAAAGCTTCGGTCAAGCCCGTTGAGACAGCGGCTCCGACGAGCGACGTCGCCGGTGATGGTGCCGCTAGTGAGGGCGTGGCTGGTCGCGGTGTGACAACTGACGGGGTCGTGCCGAACACCGACGCCAGTGCCGATGAAACTGCGAGTGCGAAAGAGACCGCTTCTGGCATCCGGCAGGTGAACTCGGCGCCCGTCGAGCCGGTCCGGATAATGAGCGCGGTCGGTCCGATGTTGTTGAAGCGGTTGAGCCCGATCGCGATCCTCGGAGTGATAGCGGTCTGGCTGCGGCATCGTCGCCACAAGAGCAGCGACTGAGTGCTCAAAACGGCGCCAGAGCCCTCGTCTGTAGGATGAGGTAATGATCGAGTACCCAAGCGGCGACGACTGGGTGGCGCTGTTCCATGAAGCGCTGCCACTCGCTGAAGCGCCTGCCTGGGCCATAACGCCGTCGTGTGGCGCGCTCGTGACCTTCGCCGGGACCGTCCGGGATCACGCGACAGGGCGAGACGATGTTCAGTCGCTCGAGTACGAGGCCTACGACGAACACGTTGTGCCGAAGCTGCAGGCCGTCGTAGACGAGGCGCGCCGCCGCTGGCCGATGCTCGGCAGGGTCGTCGCGATCCATCGGACCGGTCTGCTCTCGCTCTCAGAAGTCGCGGTCATCATCGCTGCCACCTCGCCGTCTCGACCTGAGGCATTCGAGGCGGCCCGGTTCCTCATCGACACCGTGAAGGCGACGGTTCCGATCTGGAAGCTCGAAACCTGGGCAGGCGGCGCGGAGTGGAGCGAGGGTGACTGCGAGGTGGCCGCCACGCACGTCGACGTCGACCATCTGACGAGCCGGGTGCCGGCGGAGCAGTGAGCGAGCAGGTGGTCGCGCTAGCTACTGACGAACATGACGGCGTGCGAGCGGTCCCCGTCGTGCTTCGGCCGGCGCACCATGGCGTGCGCTCGCCGCATCGCCTGCACGTTGGTCGATCCGAGATGCCCGAGGAGGGTCCGCTCATCGATACCTTCGGACGAATCCACACCGATCTTCGAATCTCGGTCACGGATCGCTGCAACTTCCGCTGCACCTACTGCATGCCCGACGAGGGGATCGAGTTCGCTCCAACGTCAGATCTGTTGACGCTTGAGGAGATCACCCGCGTGGCAAGCGTCGCCAAACGGCTAGGCGTCCGCTCGGTCCGCTTGACCGGCGGAGAGCCCCTTGTACGGAAAGGCATCGTCGATATCGTCGCCGCGATCAGTGAGATCGGTTTCGACGACGTGGCGATGACCACCAACGGCACGTCGCTTACGCGCCTCGCCGCGAGTCTCGCCTCGGCGGGCCTTCGCAGGGTGAACGTCAGCTGTGACTCGCTTCGACCG
>DATCDR010000134.1:0-5493 GCA_036510575.1 Acidimicrobiales bacterium
TCCTGCGAGAGCGGCGAGGGGCCGCCGCCAAGTTCAGCGAGATCGGTCGGATCAGGAAGCGAGGTAAGCAGGGGCATCGACGCTGCACGCGAAAGCAGGCGTTCGATGAGCGAGTTGGCATCATCGTCTGGCCTCGGCACGTTCAAGGAGACCCCAACGGGTACGAGGCGTGCACCGGCATGGTCGACGAGGAGCCGCACGGTTCCGAGCTTGCCTGGTCGAACGACGCCGGCCATCGCCGTGACGTGTTTGGGAAGTGGGGCCGCCTCCTCCGAGAAGCGGGTCACGATCAGCGGCTCTCGCCGCCACGAGGCGGCCTCCTCGGCATGGCGCGACGAAGGAGGGTCAGCTGCTTGATCGGCAAGCGTGGCGGTACTCGAGGCCGCCATCTGGTAGCAGTGCTCGGTGACCGGCGGTGGCTCGAGCCCAAGCAACTCAACAGAGAGCTCCTCTGCCCAGGGCAGTGTGCGAAGAGCGGTGGTGATACCTCGGAGGATCTCGCCTGCGGTGCTTTCGTCGGCGTCGATGGCGAGACTCTGACCTGGGCCGACGGCGACCAGCCAGGCGTCTTCACCGTCATCACCTACGGGGATCAGCCACGGTACATATCTGCCTGCCCCGGTCGCGAAGGCGAGAACCCGCTCGAGCGGTGCGCCGAGCGACAGCGTCCAGGAGTAGCCCCCTTCGCCGACTGCGAACTGGCTCGGTTGAACTGGCTGCGCGCTCTCGAAGTAAAAGGTCACACCCGATGGTCCTGCGCGCACGAGCCGCACGACGGGCGCGATCTCGAGCGCGGCGGTGGCGACTCGGAGGAGTCGATTTCCAGCGTCGATCCAGTCGATCAGGATCGCATCGCCGAAAGGGTCGAGCCGTGCCTCGAGCGCCTCGATCTCGAGGTCACGCTGTGCGATTCGCTCCCCTTGATACCTCGGAGCACGCGCGACCAGGCGAAGCGCTCGCAATCGACGGATGAGCGCGGCAGTGCCGAGCACGCCGAGGCCGAGCCACTCGAGCTCTTCGAGGACGCCCTGGCCATGAGTGGGCGCGGCCTCCACAACGTTTTCCGACGCTGCTGTGGCGGTTGTCGGCAGCGCCAGGCACCAGTCGCCGCGGACGAGCGAAGGGTCGACGAAGCGCTCGTCTGGCCCGAGGAGGCGTCCCATGTTCGCGGCAGCGAGCACGCTCCACTGCTCGGGTTCAGCGAGCACCCTGGCGGCAACATCGGCGAGGCACTCACCTGGACGTAGTTGGCCGGCGTTGCGCTGCAGCGGTTGGTTTCGCACCGGCGCCTGGTGGTTGGCGGAGGCGATCGCCGTCGGCACCTTTACGGTGTGCCCTGCAGCGACGTGTCCCGCGCTTGCCACTATCGCGAGCGCGGCGATGCTCGTCGCCCAGCGGCTGGACCAGTTCAGTTGCGGCAAGGGGGCTCCGGCCAGTGCACGGCGCAGATCGAGGAGCAGTTGCATAAAGACTTTGCACCATAAGACGGCGACGAGAACCAGTACGCCGTGGATCCAGAGCGAATCGCTGAACAACAGCGCAGCGCCTCGGAGAGTTCCCGAGACGATCCAGAGTCGCTCGATCGCGAACGGCACGCCCAAGGCGAGCATGCTCGCCTTGGCGAGCGCCGAGAGCCCTTGGGTGAGTGCGTGCCACGCTTTCGGCGACGTCACGCCGTTGGGTCCACGGCCGGGTACTCCGCGGTGATCTGGTAGGTGGCTCGTGCACCGGCGTGGAAGGCGGCGTCTACGAAGGTCAAGTTGTACGTGCACGACCCGGCATGAGCCGTCATCGTGGTCTCGGCGGTTTGGCTCTCAGCAAGTAGTGAAGAGTTGGCGCACTGCAGGCTAGAAGCGAGACGAGCAGCGCCTCGATCGAGGCTCGTCCGGACGACTACCGTGCCACCGGTTGTGGTGAAGGAGTAACTCGTCGCCACGTCGCCCGGGTACGAGAGTGCGCCTGCCCACTGCTCGGTCACGACGGCGACAGCTGGCGAGATCGCCGCACCGGTTGCATGCGTCATTGCCGCCGGGGTAGTCCTCTTCGTTGGCGCTCGGTTCGAGGCGAGCGTGGTCGTCGTCTTGGCTTCCGACGATAGTTTCTTGGCAGGTGGCTGCCGACGGGCGGTAATGGCCGTCGAAGAGGTCCCAGGAGCGCTCGATCCGGCTGAGACGGCGCGAAGCGGCAGCGTGGTCGTTGGGGTGTTCGATGTGTACGGCGCGTCTGAGGACGTTCGGGAGAGAACCACCATCGTCGTCGCGATCGAAAGCCCGAGCGCGAGCCACACGGTCGTGTCGCGAAGCCACGCTCGGCGGGCTCGTACCCGAGGGTGGCCCTTCGAGGAGTGGAGTGCCGCGCGCGGCGACGTCTGCAACCTAGGAAGCGACATGGACCGGCGATTCGTACGGAGTGCTCACGGCTGCACAATCTTGTTGATCGAACTACCGCTACACCTACCGTTGGTGCATGGAGTGACGACCACCGCCCCTACGATTGAGGCGGATTTCTTCGGAGCACCGCATTTTGTGCTCGATTGGATGGAGGCGCGATGCCAGCAGTCACGGTTGCCGATCTTCTCGTACTCGCGCGGGTCACCCGCCCAGATCTCGCCACAGCAGTAGAACGTCCGCTGCGCTCACTGACTACCGCGCCTCGCGGTGTGGAAGGCGAAGGCTTTCCAGTTCGACGCGCCTTTGCCGGAGTCGACATGGCTGAACTCGATCCGTTCGTGCACATGGATGAGATGGGATCGGTGAACTATGGGCCGGGAGAGCCGAAGGGGACACCCTGGCATCCGCACCGGGGATTCGAAACCGTCACCTACATCATCGACGGCACGTTTCGGCACCGGGACTCAAACGGTGGTGGCGGTCTGATCTCGAACGGCGACACACAGTGGATGACCGCGGGTGCTGGCATCTTGCATATCGAGGTGCCTCCTGAGGAGATGATCGTCTCGGGCGGACTGTTTCACGGGATTCAGCTCTGGGTGAATCTGCCTGCTGCGGCGAAGTGGAACCCGCCGCGCTACCAAGACCTGAGGGCTGCGCAGACAGGTCTGCTCACGACCCATGACGGCGGCGCGCTCTTGCGCGTGGTAGCGGGCGATCTCGACGGTCACGTAGGGCCTGGATCCACGCACACGCCGATTGCATTCGTGCATGCGACGATCGAACCAGGAGCGCGTCTCGAGCTGCCCTGGTCCCCGAGCTACAACGCACTCGCGTACGTCCTTGCTGGATCTGGACCAGGTGTCGTAGGTCCGAAGAGCCAGCCGATTCGCGACGGTCAACTGGCCCTCTTCGGCGAGGGTGATTACTTCTCCGTAACCGCGGCCGATGCAGGTCCGCCGATGGAGTTGATCCTGCTCGGCGGGGAGCCGATCCGTGAACCCGTCGCCTGGTACGGGCCATTTGTCATGAACAGTGACGAAGAACTGAAGCAGGCCTTTGACGACTACCAGCACGGCCGCATGGGCCAGATTCCTGCAAGCTAAGTCGTCACGTAACCAAGCTGGCTAAGAGCGTGCAGTCAGTTGCCGATATCTGACTCGGCTCAGGCCGGCGCGCCTACCTCGGCGCAGTTCGGGCAGAGGCCTTGGAAGACGATCTCGACGCCGGTCAGTACGAAGCCGTGGAGGTTGTTAGCGTGCAGCGCCTGCAGGCTCACCTCGTCTGGAACCACGTCCCGGAGCATCCCGCACGAGGTGCACACAAGGTGGTGGTGGGCGACCGTCACGTTCGGGTCGTAGCGCTTCGGCCCGGACCCTGCCGCGACTTCGAGCACCTCGCCCATAGCTACGAGCTCGTTCAACGTGTTGTACACGGTCGCCAGGCTGATCTCGGGGAGCCGCTTCTGTGCGGCGGCGTGGACCGCCTCGGCAGTGAGATGAACGTGCTCACCGGTTAGGACCTCGGCGATGACACGGCGTTGCGGCGTAACGCGCCACTCACGGCCTCGCAGTCGCTCTAAGAGATCGCTGATCGGACCCACTCCTCGGATTCATCTACAACAGCGCAGCCATTTTACTCTCCTGGCGCCTTTGACCGATCACCAAGGGCGTTTCGAGGTCAAGCGCGGTCTAACTACCGAGAGGTCGCGTCGGACTTCTGCGAGAAACTGGCCGCGGCGCTTAGTTCGACGGCGTGCTGGTACGTGACACGAGACCAACGCGGGCCTGGTCGCGGGGGCGCAAGATGAGCTGATCGACGTCGACATGGCTCGGACGTGTGGCCACAAAATCCACGACGTCGGCGACATCATCGGCAACGAGGGGTGTCATGCCGGCATAGAGCTGTGCCGCTCGCTCCGCGTCGCCGTCGAAGCGAACAATCGAGAACTCCGTCTCGACCATGCCCGGGTCGATCTCACTTAGGCGTATCGGCTTGCCGAGGAGCTCGAGGCGGAGCACCTCCATCACCGCACGGGTCGCGAACTTCGCTGCGTTGTAGCCAGCGCCGCCTACGTAGGCCTCGAATGCTGCGACCGAGCCGATCGTGATGATGTGGGCGTCGCCACTCTCGATGAGCTTTGGCAAGAGCGCCTTGGTCATTCGTATGGTGCCGAGCGCGTTCGACTGGAACATCGCCAGGTAGTGCTCCTCGTCGGCCTCGAGTACGGGCTCGAGGCCGAGTGCACCACCGGCGTTGTTGAGCAGGAGTCGACATTCGGGGATCTGCTCGCAGAACTTCTCGACCGAACCGGTGTCGGCCACGTCGAGCGGCATCCAGCTCGCTCCGGCGCCTATTTCGTCAGCGAGCGCTTCGAGGCGATCCGTTCGTCGTGCTCCGAGTACGACTCGAAAGCCTGATGCAGCGAGGCGTCGTGCGCTGGCTGCGCCGATGCCGCTCGATGCGCCGGTGATTACTGCGACTCCGCGTTCCATGTTTTCTCTCCTCGGGTTCGCAAGACGCTACCGGAGCCGAACGCAAAGCGAAGCTACCGACTGACGAGAAGTAGCAGCGCGACGTCGAGGGCGGCGAGTACCAGGCAGAGTCGGAACGCGAGTCTGCCGTGTCGTGCCGAGAGGCCTGCGATCGCGAGGCCGCCAGCCCCTGAGAGCGCGAACGAGAGGGTTCGTACGAGATTCAAGTGTCCAGGTCCGAAGCTGAGCGCTCCAGCTGCGGAAACGAAGGCGGCGCCCGCGAGCAGGGCGTCGGTGCGCACGCTCAGGCGTTGTGGGAGACCGAGCGTGCCACTCGCGAGATCAGCCTCTCGATCAGGAAGCGTGTTGACCACGTGAGCCCCGACGCCAAGCGCGGCCGCAGCGGCCGCCGCCCACCAGGGTCCGAGCGGTGCGCCAGGCGCGCCGGATGCGATGAAGACCGGGAGTGCGCCAAAGGCTGCGGCGTAACAAAGAGCGGAGATGACGGTTGCTTTCAGCTTGAGGTTGTAGGCGAGCGCGAACGCAACGGCGGCGAGGTGAATTGCGCCTGCCTTCCAGCCAGATGCGAGCGAGAGTGGTATGCACGCGAACCCGGCGAGCACCGCTGC
>DATCDR010000135.1:0-9183 GCA_036510575.1 Acidimicrobiales bacterium
GAGTTCGCCTGGCCGAGGAGGTGTAAGAGGTAGGCGCCGAGAAAGGCCATTGGAACCGACCCGGTCACCATCCAGCCGACGAGGCGCAGATTCACCGTTCCTTTGTGCAGGTGGACGGCCGCGCCGAACGGACGCATCACCACAGCCGCGACGAGGTCGCTCGAGATCGCCGTTGAGGGCTTTACCCCAAAGAGCAGGATCAGCATCGGGGTCATAAGGGCGCCGCCGCCCGCGCCGGTCATGCCGACGAGAAAGCCTATGACCGCGCTGCCAAGCACGATGTACGGGTTCACTCAGGCGAAGTCTCTCGAGAATGGCGCGGGGAGGAGGTAGTTATAGCCGTCACTCTACAAGTCGATGTTGCCTGGCTTGGCCGTGGTGACGTCGCTTTAGTTGACAACGGGAAAGCTCGACCGGTGGTGCGTGATCAGCCAGCTAGCGCTAAATGGTGCAGGTGCGCCTGCCTACAACGACACCTCGCGTCCGGATTCCGACGACGCCCGGACCGCGTCGAGCAGGAGATGCAGACTGACCGCCGTGTCGAACGTCGGAGCGTGGTTCTCACCGGTCCGAATCGCATCCGCGAACTGGTGGTAGAGCTGGCCGACGTTGAACGGGTCGCCCGCTGGGAACTCCGGTGGCAGGTAGGTGAAGCGATCCGGGATCTCCACATCGGCGAGTTCGTTGCCGAGTCGAGCCGCCCGCAGCAAGGATGCCTCTCCTCGTTGGGGCGAGACGCTGTTGGTAACGACCATCGTGCCATCGTGCCCGAAGATCTGCATTCGAAAGCCAGGCCCTGCCCAGGGAACCGCGGCAACCTGGATCGAGGCATTGGCTCCACCGACGAGCCGACCACTCACCATCACGTTGTCGGGGGCGGTGACCGCGACTCGGCGCTGCGTCTCGGCCTCGAACAACTCTGGGATTCCGATGCTTAGGGTGCCTCGCACGGATTCAAACTCGCCGGCGACGAATCGCAGCGCATCAACGACATGTCCGAAGTGAACGGTTAGCGGGTTCACGCCGTTGTCCACGTCGGCCTGCCACATCCCTCCAGCGGGTCTCGACCTCGGACCTCCACTACGGAATCCGCTGATGTTGTAAGTGAGGACGTCGCCCAGATACCCCGAATCAAGGAGCTCCTTGACGTACATCAAGGTTGGGCTGAGGCGTGCTTGTAGACCGACGACGCTTTGAACTCCGGCGTCTCGCGCGAGCCCGGCGAGCTCGACGGCCTCGGCGGTGTTCCTGCCTAGTGGCCACTCGGTAAAGACGTGCTTGCCTGCTGCTATGGCCGCCTTTGTCACCTCGTAGTGCTGCGGGACTCTTATGACTACCCCGACCGCCTCGATCTCTGGAGACCGCACCATTTCGCGGTAGTCGTCAAAGGCGAGCTTGGCCCCGTATGCGATGCGGGCCTCCTCGGCACTTTGGGCTCGTGTCGTGCAAACCGCGGTCAGCTCCACGTCCGCGCTTGCCATGAGGGCTGGGAAGTGGGAGACAGGAGCCCAGTTCGACGAGACGTTGGCGCCGACCAGGCCGAATCGAATTTTTCTGGGCACGGGAGGACTTTTTATCAGGGTCCGCGCTTCGGTGCGGCTTACGCCCTGCTCATCTATAGCTGCGGGTTGAGCCTTGACTAAAGATGCTCGGTGATTCGAACCGGACTTCGGTGCGGTGTTTCCTGCCGAGCTCGTCCCTAAGCACTACCTCGGCGTACGCCTCGTTCGGCGAGCGCACAGCAGGAAGGCTGAAGAGCATCGTCGTGGTTCCCTCGGCTCGGGCTCCGAGCAGTGTGGGTTTTGTCAACATGCGGCCGACGATTCGCTCGTTTGCAGCTACTCCGTCTAAGCGGTATCGCACGATCTCGACCGACGACAGCTGCAGCGGAAACTCTGGATTGCTGTTTTTCCACTGCAGCGAGACGTTGAGCGAGACGCGGCGCGTCCATGGATCAAAGGTCAGAATGCCCGGCTTTGGTTGGGTGAAGTGCGGACGACCGATCCGCAGTCCGCGCATTGAGTGCACGAACCCACCTAGGCAAAGGATCGCTGCAACCACCCCACTCACCGAGAGCCACGGCCCTCGGGCACTGCCGAAATGCGCAGCCTCAAGGAAGCCTGACTCGCCGAGCGCGACGATCGCGGCGCTGATGAGCACAACGGCAGCGGCACCACCTACTCCAAGAGCAGAAACACGCCGTAGCGAACGCGGTAAGGACGATCGCGGTCGCGCAACGTGGGAAGGGTCGGCACCCATGCGCCGAGCCTATTACGGCTTCGGAAGTGATCGAATAGAAGTCCTCCTCCGATCTAGAGAGACTTCGGCACGAGCTAGGTCGCTTGATCCGAAGTCGGTCGAGAGGCCGCCGAGGCAGCGACTGCTGATTCAGCTCATAGGGAGGAAAGCCATGCCACGCACAATGATCGACTGTCGCTCAATGCCCAACGAAGTGGGCTGCACGCTAGCCACAAGCGGTGTAGAAGAAGAGGCGCTTCGCGCCGCGACCAAGCACGCGGTCGATGTGCACGGCCACGTAGGCGCGGACCGGACGAATCGGTTGCAAGCGCTGCTACAGGACGTCTCCTCGTAATCCACGTCGTTCAGATTGCGCTGCTGCCGCGACGCACGCAATGACTGATCGAGTAAATCATGGCAGCTACCGAATTACCGGTCGGTACCGCCTGCCGGGCGACGGGCGGCACGTTCGTGGCCATCCCTTGGTCCATGCCGTGCCCGATCGTGGATCAACCAAGTGCGAGGTCGTCGACGTAGATGCGTACTGCAGCCAGAAACTCAAAGCCAGCCCGCTCGACGATCGGACGAGACATTCGACCCGCCTGGACAGTGAGGCAGGGCGTCCCGTTTTCGACCGCGAGATTCCAACGCGTCTCGATCAGGGCTCGATAGACGCCACGGCCGCGAGCCTCGGGCAGAACTGAGCCACCGAATAGGTTGAGGCCCGCCGCTCCGGCTACAGCAGTCGCTGTTCCGACGACGCGGTCTTCTAGCAGCGCGTTGAATTGGCGTAGAGGATTACCTGGCGTGGTGTACTGCTCATAGCGACGGGCAAGCTCGGCAGCGGCGTCCCTGCCCTCGGACTCGGTCATTCCGAATACCTCGGCTTGGACGCGCTCTGACGCAGCAAAAGCTTCGAAGTTCTCGACCAACTCGACGGTCACGTCCAGGGCAGCCTCGCCGAGCGGGCCGTGAATGAGCGCCATTGCATTCTCGGTGGCCTCGAAGCCGGGCGTCGCTTTATTGACGAGGCCGCACCGTTCCAAGGGCTCGGAAAGCCACGCGTGCTCGGGCGCGAGCCACCAAATCAGCAGCGAATCGCCGTTGTCGCGCACGATTGCTCGCGCTTCTGCGACGGCGGCCTCAACGTCGCTTGGCGCGATCTCCCGTGGCTCGATCACTCTGGCGATCGGTATCGGTTCGAGGACACGCGATTACGTGGGTGCCTTCCACGTGTCTCCAGCCAGTGGGGGCGGGCAGATCCCGGAACGGATGTATCGCTTGCTCGCGAACCCGCTCCGCAATCTCCATATCCGAAAGATACCTCGGCATCTCCAAACAGCCTTGCAACGCGCCCTGGTGGTTACGTTGCAGCGTCGATGAGCTGGAAACCGGGGCTGACGTCAGCATTCGTGACCGCTACGGCTGAGATGCTCACGAACCGGGCCGTCGCTCCAAAGCTGCACCTCGACGAAGGCTTCAGGCACGTTGCCAGTTGGTAGTCCGTCATAGCCCTCCGCGGCGGGGTACGACCGTAGACTGCGGCGCCGTGACGTTCTACCTACTGCCCGCCGTCGACGTCGCCGACGGCCAGGCCGTGCGTATGGTGCAGGGGCGTGCCGGCAGTGAAACCGTTTATGGCTCGCCGCTCGAGGCCGCCCTGGCGTTCCAGGCCGAGGGCGCCCGCTGGTTGCACCTGGTCGATATCGACGCCGCGTTCGGCCGCGGCTCCAACACCGCGCTTCTGGCCGAGGTAGTCGACGCGTTGGACATCGATGTCGAGCTGTCGGGCGGGATCCGGGACGACGCGTCCCTGGCGGCTGCGCTCGCTACCGGCTGCGCGCGCGTCAACATCGGGACGGCGGCCCTCGAGAATCCTGACTGGTGCGCTGCGGCCATCGCTCGGCATGGCGACCGGGTCGCCATCGGGCTCGACGTGCGGGGCACGACACTGTCGGCTCGAGGTTGGACCAACGACGGTGGCGATCTCTGGGAGACATTGGCCCACCTGGATTCCGAGGGCTGCGCCCGATATGTGCTTACCGACGTCAACCGCGATGGGATGCTCGGTGGGCCTGGGCTCGCGCTACTGCAAGCGGTATGCACCGCGACCTCGGCGCCGGTCGTCGCCTCCGGTGGGGTGTCCTCGCTCGCCGACCTAGAGGCATTGGCGGCGCTTGGCCCGATCGGCCTCGAGGGTGCGATTGTTGGAAAGGCGCTGTACGCCGGGGCGTTCACGCTGGCCGAGGCGCTCGCGGTGCTCAGCCAAGTACCGTTGCCGAATCCGCGCACCTAACGAATAGTTGTCGCTGGCAAGGGTGTAGTCCGCGTCTTGGCACACGATCGAGACCGTTACGGTGCTTCGATGAAGAAGATCGGGTTCCTCTCTTTCGGTCACTGGTCGGAAGCTCCGCCTTCGCAGGCCCGCTCCGCGAGCGACTTCCTGCACCAATCCATCGATCTCGCCGTCGCGGCTGAGGCGCTGGGGCTGGACGGCGCGTACTTTCGCGTCCACCACTTCGCCCGGCAGGCGGCCAGTCCGTTCCCGTTGCTTGCTGCCATTGGAGCGCGGACGTCGAAGATCGAAATCGGCACCGGAGTGATCGACATGCGGTACGAAAACCCGCTGTACATGGCCGAGGACGCGGGCGCGGCCGACTTGATCTCCGACGGCAGGCTGCAACTGGGCATCAGCCGCGGCTCTCCAGAGCAGGTGATCGAGGGGTGGCGATACTTCGGGTTCGCCCCTGGCGAGGGCGAGACCGACAAGGACCTGGCCCGCCAGCACACCGAGGTGTTTCTCCAGGTGATCGAGGGCGAAGGTTTCGCCCAGCCAAGCCCGCGACCGATGTTCCCGAACCCGCCTGGGCTGTTGCGGGTGGAGCCGTACTCGGCGGGTCTGCGGGAGCGAATCTGGTGGGGTTCGAGCTCGACCGCAACGAGCGTCTGGGCGGCGAAGCTCGGCATGAACCTACAGAGCTCGACACTGAAGGACGACGAGACCGGTGAGCCACTCCACGTCCAGCAGCGCAAGCAGATCAAGGCCTTCCGCGATGCGTGGGCCGAAGCCGGGCATCAACGACAGCCTCGGGTTTCGGTGAGCCGCAGCATTTTTGCGCTTACGACTGACCTCGATCGCGTCTACTTCGGCCGCGATCGGAACTCCGCGGACCAGATCGGGATGATCGGTGAGAACACTCGGGCGATCTTTGGGCGCTCCTATGCCGCCGAGCCGGACGTGCTCGTAAAGCAGCTCGCCGAAGACGAGGCGATTGCGGCAGCCGACACCTTGTTGCTCACGATCCCGAGCCAGCTTGGTGTCGAGTACAACGCTCACCTGCTTGAGGACATTCTCACTCACGTCGCCCCTGAGCTCGGCTGGCGCTGAGGCGCCAAATCCTCGCGCCGAGGAACGCTGACCCGAGTGGGCCGCTGTCCTGTCTGGCGTCCTCATGCATTCGATGACGCGTTGTCGTTAACTTCTGAGCATGGAGATCGCGATCACTCTTGTCGTCGTACTCGTCGCACTCGCGGTCGGCGACGTTGCACTTGTTCGTGCCTTCAAGCGGCGACAAGGCCGACGCCGATAGTCGATCACGACGCGGCTGTCCGGAGGTCCGCGACGAGCCGAGGACTTCGCCGCGCGGAACCCTGACTATTGGTCATCGGTCGATCGGAGCGGGTAGTGCCGACCGCGATACTCGAACACGCACGACCCTTCCGTCGTTGCGGCTCTGCACCCTGGAGGACTCGATGTAGCGGTGCGGCGCCCCATCGCTCATAACGACGATCAGCTCGACGGTACCGACCTCGACGGGATGCTTCCTCCCATCCAATGGGCCACCCTCGAGTAGGGCGGTATCGGCTCCGTCGCTTCGGGCTTGAGCCATGCCGCAGATGATGCCATTCGCGTCGCTACCGCTCGTCGGCTGCAGGCACTACGTACTGAACTGGGCGCTGGCGTAGGGGATTCTCGAGTCCTGTCGTCGATACTTGGTAGTCGCGTTATTCGTCCCGGTATTCTCAAGCGATGGCGCTGTTTACACTCGGTGGCCTGATCGCGGAGCCCGCCTCCACCCGGACCGATCTGCTGGCCGCGCCCACATTGGCCGCGCTCGATGCCGCCGGCCTGCTCGATGCCGTTGGCGTGGTCGAGATCGATCCAACCATTTCCGACACCGCCGCCACCCAGGCGGCGTTCGGCTTGGCCGCGAACACGCTTGCGAACTGCGTGGTAGTAGGCGGCAAACGAGAAGGAGTCGAACGAATTGCCGGCTGCGTGGTCTTGGCCTCGACGCGCGCCGACGTCAACAATGTCGTCAAACGGCTTCTCGAGGTCCGTAAAGCATCCTTCCTCCCGATGGAACGAGCTGTTGAGCTGACCGGAATGGAGTACGGCGGCATCACACCTGTCGGGCTTCCGGCGAGCTGGCCGGTGTTGATCGACCGCCAAGTGGCGGGAGCCGAGGTGCTTGTAATCGGCTCTGGAATACGACGCTCGAAAATTCTCATCCCCGGTGCCCTTCTCGCACAGCTGGCGGGAGTCCAGATAGTGGATGGGCTGGGCCTGATCGCCTAGTGACGCCTGAGCTGCCCTCGAGGCGCGCCGACGCGTCTGGTGGATCCGACACAGCTCTACTGAGAGAATCTGGCGTGGTCGAATGCCGAACCTGCGAGTTCTTGAAGATACGCGACGCGGGTAACGCGCCACCTCGCGACAACATCTTGCGAACCGACTACTGGGACGTTGTCCACGCCTTCGGCACCGCTATCGAGGGATGGACGGTCTTGATCCTGCGACGACACGTTGCCGGCATCAGCGAACTAACCGATGACGAGGCGCTCGACCTCGGCCCATTGGCCAAGCGGGTGTCTCGCGCGTTGGAAGACGTCCTCGGCTGCGAACGGACCTACGTCGTCCTCTTCGCTGAAGATCCGGCGCACGCACACGTACATATTCACGTCGTACCGCGATTCCGGGACCAACCAGAGGAGATACGTGGTTACCACGTGTTCACGAAGTTGGGCCTTCCCGACGCAGAGAGCGTTCCACCAGAGCGCATGGATGAACTCGCGCTGGCGATTCATGCATGTCTAACTGACGAGCGCTCGCAGCGGGGGTTGTCGGATACCGGGCCGATCATCGGATGTTGAACGGCGCACAGATTCGCACGTTTCTGTTCAACGTCGCATCAATCCGTGTAGCTAACCGAGAACCCAGAAGGTGTCGGTGGCGATGGCGTCATGAGAGTCCTACTGTCTTGAACGACCTCTTCTCCTTCGCCCGGCGTGAGGGTAAACGGGGAGAAGCTGGTCTCAAGATCAGTCAAAATGATGTTTCGGGCAAGGAATTGCTCGTGATCGGCAGCGCCCATTTGAGCGCCAATCTTGCTGAGGCAGGTCTCCTCGACGAGTTGCGCGTCATGATCTGCCCGATCGTGCTCGGCCAGGGTAGGTCGCTCTTCGAGGATCTAAAGCGCCGCGTATCGCTCACGCTGTTTGGCGTTAGGCAGTTCAACTCCGGCAACCTCGTGCTGACCTACCGACCGTCGTCTCGGGCGAGCTGAGCTTCGACGCGTCGAAAATTCAATCGCGCGGCGAGCTGGGTTCAGGCGTCCGGAAGGCATTGCCAAACCGCCATCCGGGCCCTCGTGTACTCGGCAGCGGCGGCCCACAGTTCGCACGCGCCCATTATCTGTGAGCCAGCGACCGTGAACCGTCGTTATGGCTGCCTGCCGCTGTGTCCATCCAGATTGGCTTCCGGTCCCTGTTGTCACCGTGATCTGCCACGCAGACGAGTGCCGAAGTTATGTCCGGTTTGTGCGTTATTTATCTCTAGTTTCGGGTAGTAACGCGCGATGGCCGTAGACGCGACCGTGATCAAGCGACATCGGATTATCTGCTACGCGGTCTTGGCGCTCTTTGCCTGCGGCGTGGGGTTTCTCATCGCCGTCGCCTTGGCGACCTCGGCCTCAGCGGCAGCCGCCTCACTCGGAAGCATCATTCCTCCAGCCTCGAGCGCGAGCCCGCCGACGGGAGCGGGGGTTACGGATGCGACCGGTGCAGGTCCGGTTGACGTCGCGCCAGCTGCCCCGATGTCACAGGCAACTGCTTCTGTCCGCGCGCTGTCGACTTCTCTCCCTGCTCCGTCGACGAATTCGTCAGGCTCGATGCCTGCTGGCGCGCCGCCGTCTGGCGTGGGCGCTCTCCCCGAGTCCGCGCTCGCCCCCGTCGTCGCAAGCGACACCCCCACGCAATCGCTAACTGGCACCGCGCCGTCGACGACCTCCTCGGCTGAGCCGTCCACGCCTCTCGCCTCGGCCACCACGCCTCTCGCCTCGGCCACCACGCCTCTCGCCGCGGTGGCCGCGCCAGTGGCTGCGGTCGTCGGGCCGGTTGCTAACGCCGCAACGACGACGGTGGAAGCCGCTGCACCGGCCGTCGGACTCCCGGTTACAAGCACCGTCACCAGCTTGAGCGGGCCCATCGGGAACGCCTTGCTGACAGTCTCCAGTGATCCCTCGAAAGCCCTTGCCGCCGCCACGCCACTGACCGCTCTGGTCTCCCAGGTTGCCGACGCGGCAACTGCCACGGTGGGAGCCCCGGCGGAGGCCCTCGAAGTCCCGGTTGCGACCACGTCCGCCAGCTTGGGAGGAGTTGTCGGTGCTCTCGTGCTGATCCCCGCTCATGTAGCTGCCGCGCCTCCTACGGCCCGCTCGGCGACAACCCCGTCGTCGCCGACCACATCAGCTAGTGAGCCCCCTTCAGAGCCGCAGGCAGCGGCAGCAATCCGAGCAGCCGCGCGCACCTCCGAAACGGCGGGAAATATCAGTTCTACCGCTACCGGCGCAGTACGAGTCACTGCGATCGGCACTGCTGCGTCGGGGCCGGTCCTTCGTCTAGGACGCCCCTGAAGTAATCGCCCTCTCGATTCGCGAAATGTCC
>DATCDR010000136.1:0-5894 GCA_036510575.1 Acidimicrobiales bacterium
TCTCGCTCGAGCGCTACGACGCGGTCATCGATGCTTACCTCCGGGGCCTCGAGCGCCTCGTCGAAGGTGGCGGCGACGCTTCGAAGGTCTCCTCGGTCGCCTCGTTCTTCGTCAGCCGGGTCGACACCGAAGTCGACAAACGGCTCGACGTGATCATCGCTGCCGGCGGTGCGCCAGCAGCGACGGCTGAGGGGATCCGGGGCCAGGCAGCTCTCGCGCAGGCTCGCCTCGCGTATGCGCTCTTTAAGGAGCGGTTCTCGGGCAGTCAGTTCGCCGAGCTGAAACAGGCGGGCGCGCGCGTTCAGCGACCGCTTTGGGCATCGACCTCGACGAAGGACCCGAGCTACCCAGATCTGCTTTACGTCGACGGTCTGATCGGCAACGACACGGTGAACACGATGCCAGCAGCGACGGTTGAGGCTTTTCTCGACCACGGTGTCGTGGCACCTACGCTCGACCAGGACCCGGTCGCGTCGCGTTCAGTACTCGACGCGCTTGGCAGTGTCGGCATCGACTTAACGGACGTCACCGACACGCTTGAGCGTGAGGGACTCGCCTCATTCGCGAAGTCCTTCGACGACTTGATCGAGAAGCTTCGCGAGAAGGCCGCAGTTCTCCAAAAGGCGTAGTTACGCACTCGAAAGGAACAAGCGTCCCGGTCGTGCCAATAACTCCCGAAGAGATGCTTGAACGCCTTATGCGCGGCTCCACCACGCTGTGGCCGATCGGAAGTGTCGCCGGTTCCCGTCTCGGCTGGCTCGAATCGCCAAAGGAGATGGAGAAGGAGGCGAACGATCTCCGACACTGGGCGGACTCGATCGACCAAGAGGTCGTGGTCCTCCTCGGCATGGGTGGTTCCTCCCTCGGGCCGGCGGTGCTCGCGGCGTTCGCTCAGTCCTTCGGAGCACTAAACGGGCGACGCCTCGTCGTCTGTGACACGACCGAGCCGTCAACTGTAGTCAACACTCCCTTCGAGGACGCATTCATCCTCGTCTCTTCGAAGTCCGGGACGACGCTCGAGTCGAGTGTGCTTTTCGACTACGCGGTGACGCGCCAACGAGACGTCCGGCGCTACGCGATCATCACCGATCCAGGTACCCCGCTCTCCCTCGACGGCAAGGCTAAGCGCGTGAACCGAGTGTTCGAGAACCGTTCCGACATCGGTGGCCGTTACTCGGTGCTTTCCTATTTCGGCATGGTTCCCGCCGCACTTTTGGGCTATGACGTCGCCGAGCTCGCCGGGCGTGCGCTAGAAGGCGACCACCACGAGGCGGTGGAGCTCGGCATCGAGCTTGCTCAAGGTGCCCTCGAGGGGCGTGACAAGGCGACGATCCTGGTCGAAGACAAGGCGAGTGCCTTCGGATTGTGGGTAGAACAGCTCCTCGCCGAGTCCACCGGCAAGCTCGGTCGTGGCATCGTTCCGGTGCCGACCGATGAGCTCGAAAGCGGTGAGGATCGTGAGCAGGTACATGTCGAGCTAACAGCGGCTCATGAGGTAGGGGCTGCCTTTTACCGCTTCGAGATCGCCACGGCGATAGCTGGGCACGTGCTCGGTCTCGATCCGTTCGATGAGCCGAACGTCGCTGAGTCCAAGGCGAACACAAACCGAGTGCTCGCGGACCTGCCGCTTGTTGCACAGAGCTCTGAACAGCCGAGCGCGCTCGCACCCTTCCTGGCTGATGAACTGCGTCCAGGTGATTACGTGAGTATCCAGGCGTATCTTCCCTACGGCTCTGAGACTCAGCTAGAGCGGTTGCGGAAGAAGATCCGTGACGATCACGGCGGGATCGCCGTCACCGCAGGATATGGACCGCGCTTTTTGCACTCGACCGGACAGCTGCACAAAGGTGGTCCGAACTCGGTCGTCGCGGTGCAACTCGTAGCGAACTCTCCGCGAGAGCAGTTGGCCATTCCTGACAAGGATTATGACTTCGCGACGTTGATCGAGGCACAGGCGATCGGCGACCGCGAGAGCCTGCTCTCCCATGGCCGGCGAGTCGTTACGATCGCTATCGATGAATTGAGCGAGCTCCTCTGACGCATGTGCCGCGTCGGGTTCTGCGCACCTGCTGGCCGGCACGTAGCGCGGTGGGAGATGGAGCTCAGTTTGTCGTATCAACTGAGAGGATTCGACTACGACGCCGTTAGGAACCTTCGTGGAGTTGACCTCGCCCGAATTAGAACCATCGGCGGCGAGGCATTCCAGTTTCGGTCCGCTCCCTTGTTCCGCACCGCCGGCCCGAACAGCAAAGGATTGACGTCATGACACAGGTCATCGATGACCTCGGCGTGGATCTCTCCACGCTCGACGGCGTGGGGACGCGCACACCGCACCCGCTCGTACTCGTCATCTTCGGCGCGTCGGGCGACCTCGCAGGTCGCAAGATCCTGCCGGCGCTCGCGCAGTTGGCCGAGCAACACTCGCTGCCGAAGGAGTTCGCGGTGGTCGGCGTCTCGCGCACCTATTTCTCCGACGAGGAGTACCAGAACACGTGCCGGCGCGAGGGGCCAGCCGACGCGCCGATATGGAGCCAGATCTGTGGGAACTTCCGCTACCTGGCCGGCGACTATACCGACGACGACCTCTTCGTCAGACTCGATTCGCTGCTCGCCGACATCGACGCCTCGGTCGGCACCGGTGGCAACCGGATCTACTATCTCGCCACGATCCCGACACTGTTCGCCAGAGTCGCCGAAGGCCTCGGCTCTGCCGGGTTGAACAAGCCAGCTGGAGATGGCACCTTCGCCCGACTGGTGGTGGAGAAGCCCTTCGGGACGGACCTTTCGAGCTCACGTGTGCTCGAAGGCCAGCTACACGAGTTCTTCAAGGAAGAGCAGATCTTCCGGATCGACCACTACATGGGCAAAGAGACGGTGCTGAACATCTTCGCCCTTCGCTTCGCGAACTCGATCTTCGAGCCCATTTGGAATCGCCGCTACGTCGACCATATCCAGGTGACCGTCGCCGAGAGCCTTGGCGTCGAGCACCGCGGCGCGTTCTATGAGAGTGCAGGGGCGCTTCGTGACATCGTGCAGAACCACGTCATGCAGGTGCTCGCCCTCACCTTGATGGAGCCGCCCGCCTCGATGGATGCGACTGCTATCCGGGATGAGAAGGTCAAGCTGCTGCGCTCGATGGTGATTCCTTCCTCGGACCAGGCGGCGAGTTTCGTGGTGCGCGGTCAATACGGTGCAGGAGCCATCGACGGCGAGTCGGTGATCGGCTATCGAGACGAGCCGGGCGTGTCGCCGGTCTCGGAGACGGAGACCTACGTCGCTGCGCGGCTCGGCGTCGACAACTGGCGTTGGGCAGGTGTGCCGATCTTCGTGCGTACCGGCAAGCGGCTCGCCAAGCGCTCGACGGAGTTCTCGATGTTCTTCCAGCGACCGCCGCACCTTCCCTTCGCCGGCTCGCTCTCGCGTGATCTGCGTCCCGATGCGCTGACGCTTCGCATCCAGCCAGACGAGGGAATCAGCCTCGCCTTTGGCGCGAAGGTCCCAGGCCCTGAGTTTCGGGTGCGCACCGTGGAGATGGAGTTCTCCTACTCAGATGCCTTCCCTGGTCCGACTGCTGACGCCTACGAGCGACTCCTCCTCGATGCGATGATTGGCGACGCGATGCTCTTTATCCGTGCCGACGAGGTGGATCAGGCGTGGCAGAACGTCGCGCCGATGCTCGAGAGCTTCGCGATCCTTCAGCCGCCGCTCGCTCGCTACGACGCCGGCTCTTGGGGTCCGGTCGAGGCCGACCAGTTGATCGAGTCGACCGGCCACCGCTGGCGAAATCCGTCCTGAGATGAACGGTGAGATCCGAATCGTCGACGACGTGCCGGCTGCTTACGCGGCGCTGATCGAAGAGGCATTCGTGAAGAGTGCGCCGGCGCGCGGGCAACGACCCTTTCGCCTCGCCGCGTCGGGTGGAAACTCCGGCGCGGCGAGCTTTCGGGCGTTGATGAACTCCAGCGTCGTCGACTTCGCCGAGGTCGATCTCTACTTCGTCGACGAGCGGTGTGTGGACCTCTCCTCTGATGACTCGAACCAACATGCGATCGCAGAGCTTTTAGGCGACAAGCTAAGGACGCTCGCCGGCTTTCACCCGATGTCATGTGAGGACGGCGCGGAGGCCTACGACGAGCTGCTCCGCAAAGCCGGCACGCTCGACGCGGTCCAGCTTGGGCTCGGGCCGGACGGTCATACCGCGTCGATCTTTCCAGGGTCGTCGGCGCTCGACGTCGATGACTCGAGGCTCGTGGTGCAAAACGTGGATCCCTCCGGAACCAATGTGCATGACCGATTGACGCTCACCTATGCCGGGATCCGCCTCGCGCCGCTCGTGATCTTCACGGTGATCGGAGCCGCCAGAGCCGACGTCGTCGCAAAGATCGCCGCAGGTGAGGATCTGCCGGCGAGCAGAGTCGTCGCGGACCGTGTGATTTGGCTGATCGAGACTGACGCCGGTTCGCTGTTGAACGGGGTGGGACATGAGTGAGATCGAGACAGGCGATGCGGTGCCCGCCTTCGTCGCCAGCCCACCTGCAGCCATTAACGCGATGGTCGAAGAGCTGCTCGACACGACAGGTGTCGATCGGAACCGTGACCTGCTTCGTGAGATCGTGCTTTCGACGCTTGGCTTCGCGACCGCGAATGCGAGCAGGCTGGATCTAA
Organism: Acidimicrobiales bacterium; assembly: GCA_036510575.1. GTDB lineage: Bacteria > Actinomycetota > Acidimicrobiia > Acidimicrobiales > Bog-793 > DATCDR01. Next base: position 4,666 of record DATCDR010000136.1, read on the forward strand.
AGATCGCCCGCTCGGCGATCGCGGAGATGGCCGCGGCCTTCCGGGTCTTTGCTCCATACCGAGACGTCCGCAAGGTCACGATGTTTGGATCGGCGCGGACTGCGCCGTCCGACCCGCTGTACGCGCTCGCCAGAGAACTTGCCGCGGAGCTCTCCGAGGCCGGCTACATGGTCGTGACCGGTGCAGGGCCCGGGATCATGGCTGCTGGAAGCGAGGGTGCGGGGCGCAACATGACGCTCGGTGTCAATATCAAGCTGCCCTTTGAGACCACGGCGAATGCCTACATCGACCCTGACGACAAGCTCGTCGAGATGAAGTACTTCTTCACCAGGAAGTTGATGTTGATGAAGGAGTCGATCGGTTATCTCGTGATGCCTGGCGGATTCGGGACGCTCGACGAGTGCTTCGAGCTCCTCACGCTGATCCAGACCGGCAAGGCCGAGCCGGCGCCGGTTGTGCTGATCGACATCGAAGGACATCACTACTGGAACCATTGGGAGCGGTTCTTGAACGAGGAGGTCTACGCGCGCGGCTTCGCCGACACAATCGACTCCGCCCTCTACCGGATCGTCGACACTCCAAAGGCCGCGATCGACGAGCTGCTCGGCTTTCACCGCAACTACCAGTCGCGGCGCTTTGTCGGAAGGACGATGGTGATCCGGTTGATCCGCGCCCCCGACGACGAGACGATTACTCGACTTTCACATGACTACGCCGACATCTGCTCGGCAAAGGGCATCTGGAGAACCGAGCCGCTAGCTGCTGAGCGACAGGGCAACGACGAGCTCGGCTACGAGCGGATCGCGCTCGAATACAGCAGGGCACATCAAAATCGGCTGCGCCAGCTGATCGACGAACTGAACGCGATCCCCTTTTAGCGACACCTCGAGCGCCTCGTGGTCCAGCTGGTCCCACTCGACCGGTTCTTGCCTAGGTCTCAGCGATCTCCTCAGAGCCTGCTGCTCCTCGGAGCGCGATCGTCGCCCGCTCGATCGCGTGGCGTGCGCGAGTAGCTCGCCGTTCGATCTCTGGGCGCTTGCCGGCATTGGAACGCACGGCCTCGTGCAACAAGTCGAGGACGAGGTCGTCTAGGTGACTGCTTAAGTACGAGCTCTCTTTAGCTGACCTGCCACGCCGTCGTGCCGCGCCGAGAATGCCCTTTTCGGGGGCGCCGCGATCATTGAAACTTCCCGCCTGTTCGCCGACGGTCGGCTCCCTGCCCCGGATCT
>DATCDR010000137.1:0-16287 GCA_036510575.1 Acidimicrobiales bacterium
AGAGCTACGAAACGAACAGCGCCCTCGGAGCACATCTCCGGGGGCGCTGTTCTATCTCTATAGCGCCCTTGCTCGACGCGAGCTCGAGGTCGTTATTCGACGGGTGCGAGCCGGTCGACCTCGGCGATCTCGTCAGGCGTGAGTGCCCACCCGGCGGTCGCGGCGTTCGCGGCTGCCTGCGCGCCGGAGGTGGCCCCGGCGATGACCGACGGGATTGCCGGATTGGCGAGCAGCCGTGCGAAGGCAAGTTCGAGGATCGTGTGGCCACGCTCCTCGGCGAACGCGGTCAGGCTTTCTACGATCTCGTAGTTGCGCTCCGAGAATGCGCTCGCTTGACGCTCCGGCGTCGCCGATGAGAGGCGGCTGCCTTCTGGAAGTGGCTCATTTCGACGGTACTTGCCGGTCAAGAGTCCGTTGTAGAGCGGGAAGAACGGCAGGAACGCCAGGCCGTCAGCTGCGCACGCGGGAATCACGTCGAGGTCGGCTCCCCGCTTTATCAAGCTGTAGTCGTTTTGCACGCTCACGAACTTCGGCTTGCCGGCGCCAACCGCCGCTTCGGCTTCGCGGATCTGCTCGACGGAGAAGTTCGAGCAGCCGATCTCGAGCACCTTGCCTGCCTCAACGAGCTCGCCCATTGCGGCGAGGGTGTCGGCGATCGGAACCGAGGGGTCAGGTCGGTGTAGCTGGAAGAGATCGATGCGGTCGGTGTTCAAGCGGCGAAGGCTGTCTTCGACTGCGCTTCGAATGTAGTCCGGGCTCGCTCCTCCTTCGTGGGCGTCGTCGAGGCGCATGCCGAACTTCGTGGCGATGACTGCTTCGTCCCGGCGTGCTTTCAGCACACGGCCCATGAACTCCTCGCTTTTGGTGCCGCCGTAGACGTCGGCGGTGTCGAAGAAGTTGATGCCGCTGTCAAGTGCGCTGTTGCAGACCTCGCCGGTCTTGGCCTCGTCGATTCGGCCGCCGAAGTTGTTACAGCCGATGCCGATGACCGAGACCTCTAGTGATCCGATCTTGCGCTTCTCCATCGTTCCTCCCTCGGTCGATCCGTTCCCGCCGATTGCGCCGCGGCTTTCTCCTGCCGTCGGGACCGCGGAGGTCGCGTCAGGGCTGGGAGAGTTCGAGAGCTGCGAAGCGTGGTGCGAGTCCGGGTCGGTTGGATGCCTTTTGGTTAGTCTACGGAACAAGTCCGCTCCAAGCGAAGAGCGAAGCGCACAAGCCCCCGGCCCGCCTCCGCGCGTGGTCAGGCAAGGATAATCTTGGCCCCGAAGAAAGTGCGTTGGCCCAGGCGAGGACGGGGGATCGACGATGTTTGGTGGGAGTGCGTTCGGCTCATCGAGGGAACGAATGGAGCGCGTGACGGGTCTTCGCCACAAACCAGGCCCCGTTCACTATCCCTACGTCCGGGCATTGCAACTCGAGTGGCAGGAACTGCCGACAGGTTTTCGTGCTCGTAGCAACGATCCCTACCGTTTCGAGGTGATCTGCGCGGCGTGCGGTGATATCGACGGTCCGCTCGAGTACCAGCCGTACGCGGTACAACAGCTTCGGGGGCCCTATGAAGCGAAGCGCCTCGCGGAAAAGGTCGCCCAGCGGCACCACGTTGGCTCGACGTTCGGGCAGGGTAAGCGCGGCGGTTCCAAGCGGGATCAGATGAAGTACCTGCTCCCCTTACGGAGCTCACAAGATCGCTCGGACTACGTTCGCCAGTCTGCCGGTGCTTCATCGGGTGCACCGCGCGACGGCTCGACGTCGTGGCATCAGGTGCTCTGGGTTCGACTACAAGCAGGATGGATCAGGTGGAAGAAATGAACGACACGCATCCGAGGTTCCATCTCGCGATCCCAGTCGACGACCTCGACGCGGCCCGCCATTTCTACGGCGGTCTCCTCGGCTGCCCCGAGGGCAGGTCGGACGACCTATGGGTCGATTGGAACCTGTACGGTCATCAGGTCGTGACGCACCAAGTCGATGGCCGAAGTGACGTCGCATCGAACCCCGTCGACGGCCACGACGTGCCGGTCCCGCACTTCGGCGTCATCTTGAGCGTGGAGGACTTTCACCAGCTCGCCACGCGACTTCAAACCGCCGAGGTCGCGTTCGTGATTGAGCCGCACGTCCGTTTCGTCGGCGAGCCGGGTGAGCAGTGGACAATGTTCTTTCTCGATCCGTCCGGCAACCCACTCGAGTTCAAGGCCTTCGCTGATGATGGCCAGGTCTTCGCGAAGTAGCGAACGCCGTGGCGTCGGCGGGCACGATCGGGGACCGATAAACGGTGCGTCCACATCGCGTTGAACAGGTTCTCCAACTCGGGCTGCGCTGCAGGCTAGAGAGTCAGGCGCATTAACCGGTACCAGGGGTCCGACTCTCCGTTCGTATCGCCAATCGGTGATTAGCATCCTCACGGCGAGCGAACGCGCCGAGGGGGACCCATGCCAAGACTGTTGTTGACCGTTGATGATTTCCGCCTGCTTGCCAGGCGCCGCCTGCCGCGTGTTGCCTTCGATTTCATCGACGGGGGCTCACAATCGGAACGAACGATGCGACAAAACGTCGCAGCCTTCGACGAGGTCGTGTTGCGTCCAAAGATGGCTACGCAGGTCGGCATTCCTGACCTGCGGACGAATGTTCTCGGCTTCGATCTCTCGATGCCGGTGATGCTCGGCCCCTGCGGTATGGCTCGCGTCGTCAATCCGCTCGGCGACCTTGCCGCGGTTCGAGCAGCAGGAACTGCACAGACCCTCTTCACGCTGACGACGATGTCGGGCCATTCGATCGAGGAAATCTCCGAGGCGGCGACCGGACCGATCTGGTACCAGGTCTACAACGTCGGTGGTCGCGACCGAGTCGAGAGCGCGCTCGAGCGGGCTGCTAAGGCGGGTTTCGGAGCACTCGCGGTCACGATCGACACGCAGGTGAGTGCTGGACGACTACGTGACGCGAGGAACGGTGTCGTCCCCTTGCTTGGTCCGAACAAGTTCAAGGCCCTTCCCTACGTCCCGCAACTACTAAAGAACCCACTGTGGATGATGCGCCGCGTCTCAGATGGTTTGATCCCGCGCCTGCCGAACGTCATTCGCCCGGATGGGACCAAGGAGTATCTCTTTAAGCACATTCGACCCAACTCGGTCACCTGGGCGGATCTCGCCTGGATCCGAGACGGCTGGGACGGCCCGATCTTGGTAAAGGGCGTCATGAGCGGCGACGACGCGAGGCGGGCCGTCGATGCGGGCGTCGACGGAATGATCGTCTCCAACCATGGCGGGCGACAGCTCGACGGCGTGGACGCGACCTTGCGGGTGCTCCCCGAGGTGGTCGCCGCTGTGGGTGAGCAATGTGTCGTCCTCCTCGATGGAGGCATTCGCCGGGGCAACGACGTCATCAAGGCCGTAAGCCTCGGTGCGAAGGCCGTGCTGATCGGCCGGCCTTGGATGTACGCACTTGCCGGCGCGGGCCAGGAAGGAATCGAGCAGCTGCTTGAGAACTTCCGCAAGGAACTCATTTCTGACATGCAGCTCATGGGCGTTGGATCGATCGCGGAGTTGAATGCTTCGTCGGTGAGAGTGAACGGGGCGTGGGGTGCCGGTATCTAAAGCGGCGCTCCGGATCCCAGCGGATCGCGGGTAGTGCAATACCCGGCGAGTGTGCGGTCCAACTCTAGCGTACATCTCAACCATCAGTTGTTCGGCTCTAGTAGGAGCTGTACACTTTGTACATGCCGCCTATTCCATCTCTCACCGTCTCCGAGGCCCGCCAGCAGTTGGCGTCGATCATCGACCGTGCCCGCGACGAGCACACGCCGGTCTACGTGTCGCGTCGAGGTCGACGCGTCGCGGCCGTCATTGACGCCGACGACCTCGACGCCATCATCGAGATGGCCGAGGACATGGCGGACATTCGCGCTGCCGAGGCCGCCCGTGCCGAAATGAAAGCGACAGGGGAGACCCCGATTCCCTGGGAGCAGGTCAAAGCTGATCTCGGCCTTGTTTAGCCTGCAACAGCAGTGGCCTACCGCGTCTCGCTCGCGCCGTCGGCCGCGCGCGAACTTCGCAAGTTCGACCCCGACGTGCGGCGGCGCATCCAGGCGGCCCTCGACCTGCTCGCGACCGAGCCTCGACCGCCGGCTGCAACCCGGCTCGTCGGTGGCTCAGGGGAGTGGAGGGTCCGAACCGGCAACTACCGCATCGTGTACGAGATCAACGACGACCAGCTTCTCGTCCTGGTCTTCCGCATGGCGCATCGCCGCGAGGTCTATGACCGGTGAGAACGCTGTGTACGCCATCCAGACCCCGCTCAAATCCGAAGTGTCTCTAAAGCTCGAGGGGCCATCGAATGACGGACGGCAGTCGGCAAGCAGAGAAAATACCCAACGATGTGCAGCGGGAGTTCCGAGTCCCGCTAGAACCCCAGCAGAAGCATTTAGCGAATCATTCGTGAGATCTGATCGCTGCGGGTGGTCGCAAGAACTTCGGCGGCGAGACCACGCCCGTTAGTCAACGTAGGTAAACCTCGTGAGCTCTGATCGCCGGGGGTGGTCGGAAGAACTTCGGCGGCGACATCGGGCCCGCTAGCCAACGTAGTTAAGCATTCCGATCAACGCTTCGAGATAGTCACGGCGGTGCCGTAGGCGCAGATCTCTGTCCAGTTCCCGCCCATCTCGGAGGTGTCAAAACGCATCGCCAGTACGGCGTTGCCGCCCCGTGCCTCCGCCTCGGCGACCATGCGGTCGATGACCTCTTGTCTGCTCGTCACGAGATTCTTCGTCATCCCTCGCAACTCGCCGCCGACGATCGACTTGAACCCCGCCCCGAGTTGCGAGCCAATGTTGCGGCTCCGCACGGTCAGGCCGAACACCTCTCCGAGTACCTCGACGACGTCGTAGCCCGGCACGTCGTTCATCGTGGAGATCATCATGGCCGCCTCCCATGGGCGCTATCTGGAGCACTTGCGTAACGATGATGAGTCTTCCAGTTGTGCATGCAGTGATGGGTCATCTCGCCCAAGTCGGTCAGCGCGGATCATTTTTGCCACTCTCTTGGCATTGAGGTCCCTAAGCTGCGATGCAGGGGAAGGGGAGGACGTATGACTGCCAAATTGCAGGTGAGTGGAATCAATCATGTCGTGTTGCACGTCGCTGATGCACAGCGCTCGAAGCGCTTCTATATGGAGGTGCTCGGGTTCGAAGAGCGCTCGACAGGCACCGGGGCGATGAATCCGCGGATGGTCTTCCTCCGCTGTGGCAACCAGGGCCTCGATCTCTTCCAGCGTGACGGCGACGTCCATGGCGGCCAGGAGATGAACCACATGGCACTGAACATCGATGGAGGCGACCTCGACAGCGTCGTCGATGAGATGACGCAGTTGGAGGTGGTCATTGCCGAGCGGACGAAGCGGGGTTCGGTGATGATTCTCGACCCGGACGGGCACCAGATCGAGTTGCTGCCGATCGAGGCCTGGGAACGGTCCCGGGAGCGCGCCCAACAAGTCTCGAACTAAACCTCTCGGGCCTCGCACTACTCAGGCGAGACCGGCAAGTCGCTGTTAGCGAAGTGACCCTCGGTGTCTGATCGTCGCTTGGAACTCGCCGTCTCGCATGCAGCATTCGCCTTCGGCTGCGAAGCGAAGGTTGCTGCCAATCGGCACGTCGCCGACACATGGATGCCGAAAATGGCTGGCGGTACGATGTAGCTGCCCTCTTGGTGAGCGGTTCCGAGAGGGGCTCAGGTAGGGGAGTGCGGCAACCTCGCGATCCAATACGTACGAAGGGGGACGACGTGGGTGAGAACGGCGCTGGCCTGGTGTTCGGGATGATTCAAACTCCGGAGCGTCCTGAAGACGAGGCGGATCTCAACCGCTGGTACGACGAGGAGCACCTCGCGGAACAACTTGCGTGTCCGGGCGTTCTAAGCGCCCGGCGCTTCGTTGCCATCGCCGGCGAGCCGAAGTACCTCGCTACCTATGACCTCGAGAGTCCAGCCGTGCTCGAAAGCCCCGAGTACCGGCGCATAGCGGAGTCGCCGACAGCCTGGACGACCCACATCCACAGCTATGCCACCATCGGGCGCCACAACGTCTACCGAGAGATCACGCCTGCTTCGCTTGAACCGAAGCCTGGCGGACCGACGGGGAGCGGACTGTTCATCCAGATGCTCGACGTCGATCCCGAACACGAGGACGAACTAAACGAGTGGTCCAACACCGAGCACCTGCCCGATCGGCTCTCGCTTCCTGGGTTTCTCCGCGCCCGTCGCTTCGTCGCGACCGTAGGAGATCCGAAGTACCTCGTGATCTACGACCTCGAGAGTCCAGATGCCCTCTCGACTCCGGAGTACAAGGAGATGCAGGGGTCACCGTCTGAGCGGACCAAGCGTATGGTCGCGGTTGCGCAGAACCTCGTCCGCATGACCTACAACGACATCACACCGAAGTTGGACAGCTGAGGGCTCGGCCGGACAACTCACGGCATCGAGCTCGGCGCGGCTGAGTAGCGACCATGGTGTGGCCGAGCTATCACCTCCCCAAAAAGTGGCAGCGCAGCGCGTTCCGGGCGCCATAGCGCGTCGCGCCGGGGGCCGAATCGGAGGTCCTTCTACGTGAGCGCATTGGCAGCGCAGCTGCTTGTTGCGTTAGCGGAAACGCGCCTCGGCAGCGAGTGCGATCAGCTCCACGCAGGTCTCCGCCGGTAGTGCGGTGGAATCGATGTAGAGGTGATACAAGCTGATGTCGTCCTGGCTGACGTTGTAGAAGTACTTGGCGTAGTGCTGACGCGCGACGTCTGCATCTCGCTGGGTTGATCGGGCGACCTGTTCGTCAGTTCCATTCGCGATCATCTGGGCAATTCGCTCCTCGACCGGGCCGTCGAGGCGGACCCGCAAGACGTCGCTTCGGTCACGGAGAACGATCATTCCGGCACGGCCGAGGATCACCGCTCCCGTGGTCTCGGCGACCTCGCGGAGCACTGTTTCGGTCGCGGCACGAAAGGTGTCGGCGCTCTCGCCCTGGGTCGCAAGAAATGGGACGCCTGAGTAGGAGGCATCGATCCCGGTAAACGAAGCGGCGATTCGGTCCCAGCGGCTCGGCGCGCGCTGGTCGAGCGTCTCGGCTGCGTCTTCGGAGAGCTTGAGCTGCCGCGCGACCGTCGCTGGGATTGCACGATCGAGAAAGGGGAGTCCGAGGCGCTCGGCGACACCGTGGCCAATCTGGTCCCCACGGGCTCCGTACGAAGCAGAAATCGTCACGCTACCTGGCATTTTCCTAATCTACGGCCCCAGGAGCCGAATTGCCACGAGTCGTACAGAAGTCCCTGCCAGCGGGCTTGCTCTAGGCGTGTGGGTGGTGGCCGCGTCTGAGCCTATCGGTGGCCATGGTTGCAATGGGCGTAGAGTTACTCTAGTTGCTGGCAACTAGTAATTAATTTCTAGTAATCATGGTACGGTAAGTACATGGCGGGGTGGGGCTTTTTAACCAATCACAGTCTTGCGCTGCTTTGTATCGCCAACGATCCAGGGATTCGGCTGCGCGACATCGCAAGTCGCCTCGACATCACCGAGCGAAGTGCGTACACGATCGTGACCGATCTCACCACGGCGGGCTATATCACCAAGAAGCGCGATGGCCGTCGGAATCGCTATGAGATCCAGGCACATTTGCCCCTTCCCGACACCCTCGGTAGCGACCTCACAATCGGTGATGTGCTCGAGCTGTTCACACAACCGTCCGGGAAGTAGCTTTACAACCACGGAACACCAAATGCCGTGGTGCGCACGTCTAGTAGGGGAGCGGCACTCGTGACGGATCCGGATCTGAGCGCATCGAGCGAGCCAGTGCCCACCGCGGCCGAGGTTCCCGTTGTGGCTGAGCAGTCGCCGCCGAAAGGAAGAAGAGCGCGGCGTCGCGCCCGCTCGGCGAGCCCAGCGGCGGGTGAGCGCCACACTCGTATCAGCGGAGCGTGGGCCGCTGTCGCGGCGGCGACCGTGCTCGGTGTGGCACTGGTCGACTTCATCGTCGAAAATACTCGGGCGGTTGAGATCCATTTCTTCTCCGTATCGGGCCGACTCTCGGTTGCAGCCGCTCTACTGGCTGCAGCCCTGGCAGGCGCTGCGGTGGTACTAGCTGTTGGCGTGAGCAGGACGGCGCAACTGCGACTTTCGATACGGCATCGCCGGCGAGCCCAGCGGCGGCAGGTGAGCGCCCAAGATGAGGCAGGCGCTCCATCTGACCAAGCGTCGAACTGACTCTTTGCGTCCTCGGTGACGCCTACGTGGCGCACGCAAGTCCTTCGTAGACGTCGGCTCATCGATGATCTACCTGACATCTAACGCTGGTGCCTTGAGCGGCAGATAGGTCGAACGCGCCCGCTTGGCAGTCGCTTCTGACCGGCTTAGAGCCCCGTAGGCGCGCACGGCTATGGCTAGCGCGCTCTTGTGCAATGGCGTTGATGGCCGCGGTGCAGTCACGCACGGCTCCGCTGAGTGAGCCCAGCCTCTCCCTTGCGGACTGAGCGGAGCTCGACGAGACGTTTAAGAGCGCGCCAGATCGACGTCGCGACGGCGCCTAACTACTCCCAGCAATTGCGTTTATAGCGAGCCCCTAGTTCATTCGTACTAGCTCAAAATGATGCACCTGTACTAGGCAATCTAGTTTCTATTGCTCTGGGCGGGAAATCCCTCGTCAATCACTATTAAGTGACACGAAAGGACCCGTCATGACCATCGAATCTACGCTGGTCCGGGATACCCCGGACGACGTAATGGTCGCGAGCGCCACCGCAACGGCGCAACTGAAATCTGGTGCGATCACAACTCAGAGCGAGGACGCTGGTACAGGCGTTATCGTTCGAAACCCTGCTCAGAAAGGCGCGGCAGCACGCAAGGACAAGCCCGATGACGAACTAGCCTGGCAGCTTCTCTGGTCGACTGGTTCGGTCGTAGCCCGAAACCGGCTCGTCGAGATGCACCTTCACCTCGTAGACGCCGTCGTTCGCCGATTACCCTATGACATTCTTCGCCATTGGGGCGCCGATGATCTAAAGGGATTCGGTGTATTTGGTTTGATTGATGCTGTCGAGCGACGCCAGCCCGAGCTCTCGCAGCTGTCTTTCTCGACGTATGCGAACACGAGAATCCGTGGCGCCATCTACGACGAGCTTCGAGCTCTTGACTGGCTTCCGCGCACCGCGCGGCGAAAGGCCATCGACTTCAAGCGGACCGAGGATGAGCTTCGCTGCTCGCTTCGACGCAACCCAGACTTCGACGAGGTACTGCTCGAGTTGCAGATCACCTCACCGACCCAGGTGAAGGCGACAGCTCGCGCCGTACGCTGCTCGCAGATCGCTTCCCTCGAGGGAAGGCTGAACCAGGACTCGCCGGTCTCGAAAGGCGATCATCTGGCGTCGTCGGACGATGTTGAGATGGACCTTTTCAGCCAAGCCGACCAGCAGGAGCTAAGCGATGCAATCGCCTCGCTTTCTGAGCGCGAGCGAGCGATCCTGTCCTACCGCTACCGGGACCGTCTCACCTTGCAAGAAGTTGGTGACCTCATCGGCGTGTCCTGCTCGAGAATCTGCCAGATCGAGCAGGCGACGCTTCGAGACCTTCGAAGGATTCTCGAGGTTGCAGACGTCGCGTAGGGCAGGTCGCGTGGTCACTCCTGGTTTGTTGTCGAGACCTGGTGTCGTGCCCGCTCACTGTTCGGAGAGGTGGCAACGCCGTGACTCGTACCAGGTCGCGGCGCTCTGTTGCGGGGGATGCCCCCTCTCCGAACAGTGAGCGGGCACGTCTACTTCCTCAGGTAGGTGACCGATCGGCTAAAGCCCGAGAGGAATCCGGGAGCTGCCTGGTCGATGCCGAGCACGAATGGGGCAATCGCCATGCGAATGGAGGTGCGGCCGCGCGGGAGTGACGTCGAGAACGTCACCTTGGCGTTGTTGTTCAGCCGGACCTGCTTCCACTGGACCCAGTTGCCCTCCGAGAACCGTTGCAGCTGAAGGACGTGGTGGGCAAAGGATACCCCCGCGGTGACGTGCGTAGAAATCCGGCCGCCCGACACCAGCGATACGGTGACTGCAGGTCGGACGCTCACGACAATGGGCGAGCTCGTGCCACCGTTCGCGACGGCCTGATAGGTCGTGCGCGCGGATGGTTGTGTGCCATAACTCCACGCACCTCCCGCGCCAGTCGTGATCGCCGCGAAGCCGGTGAAGGAGGTGGCGGAGAACATCTCGCTCTCGAGCGTGACGTGTTGACCTGCAAGGCCGTTCGTGACGGCGCCAGACAGGATCGTGAGTCCCCCGTAGACAACGGACGACTCAGCACTGTTTATCGTCACCGGTAGCCCGGTAGTGAGCGCGAAGTCGACGCCGTAACTCTTTCCGGCGCTGCTGAGGGCGACAAGACGGTAGTGATAGCGCGCCTGCGGAGCGAGTGTCACGAGGGCGGCGCTCACGCCGGAGATGTTCGGGCTCGCGGGGAGCGTCTTTTCTGGCGTCTTAAAGCCGTAGGCGGTGGTCGAGCCGTACTCGAAGTACCACTTCGTCGAAAGTGCCTGCGGGTTGATGAGTCCATTGAGCGTCGCTGATGTCGCGGTGACGTGACTCGCGGCAGCAGTTATCACCGACGGGGCTGCCGAGGTGTTAAAGATCCCGCTGCCGCCATAACTCGTGCCGCCGTCACTGGTCGCCACGAGCCGGTAGTGGTAGCTAGCCGCGGGGGAGAGGCCGGAAAGTGTTGCCGTGACGGCGTCATCGTCTGTGGTCGCGCTAAGGGTGCCAACCGCGCTCGTCGAGCCGAAGCCGGCGTTCGTGCTGAGACCGAACTCGAAGTACCACTTCGTAGACGAGCCGTGTGGGTTGACCGTGCCGGCGACGGTTGCCGAGGTTGGAAGGACCGAGATGACCTGACCCGTGGTCACGCTTGGCGCGGGTGTCGTCACCGCGGCCGCTGCGCCTGCGCTTGCTGACAAGGCGACAACGGCGGCGAGAACGATCGGAACTCTGATCGACGCGGGGTGTCGGATGCTCCTCATGATGCGATCTCGGTCCGGATCGCTTCGTCGCCGGATTCGTCTCGAGGTCGCAAGGAGTGCCGGGACTTGGGCGCGTCGGGGACTGCGGCCAGATCTGGGTACTCGCCGGTGGCGCTCCTTGCATCTTTCGAGACGATCTCACCAGCGGTGTGGATCGAAGGATCGAGATGGATTTCGAGGTTTTCGGGACTTACGTCAAAGCCCCACGACAGTTGCTGCTTGGGATCGTGCGACCGATGGAACATGGAACCGGCTCACTCGCCTTGCCACTTTTGGCAAAGCCGCCGGGGTCTCGAGCAGCAGTAACCGAGGAAGGCGTTCACACTCGGCAAAACCAATGTTATCAGATTCAGGAAAATTACAGCCAGCGTCGTGGCCAAAACGTCGAAACGGAGGTGCGCGGCGTTTCAAGGGCTTGATTGCAGAGGTGTCGTTACGCGATGTTGCCAAGCTTTTGGGTTGGTGATGGGATCGCGACTGCGACTCCCAAGGTCGCATCGGGCGCGGAGTACCAGCGATGGTTCCAAGCCCAGGTCGCGAGCTATCCGGGGCTGAGTCCTTGCGCGCTCGCGAGCGCCGGTGCATGCGAACGCGACGGTCGCCGCATGTAGATCGCTATCGCCCCGCTCGTCACCGCGGCGTAGCCGCACCACACGGATGCAAAGCCGTCGACGGTCAACTTCGCGATCACGATCACCGCAAAGAGGTTGAGGATGCCGTAGAGCGCTATCGGGCGATAGCTAGAAAGCAGCCAAGCGCCACATACCGCTACGACATAGGACCCGACGATGATGCCGCCATAGCTGAGATGCAGGCTGTACGAGAGATGGTACGGCCGAAGCTCGACGCCGACCGGGCCGCGCACCATCGCGGCGAGCAGTATTCCTGCGACTGCGAGCCCGAGCGCGACAAACGGTGCCATGATCCGCCGCCGTTTCGCCGATCGCTCGAGCACGAACACCGCTATCGGGACGAACACCGGCAGGAGTACGAATGCGATAGAGACGTACACCCACATCGCGAATCGCCCGATACCTGGACTGATATGACCCTGCAGGCTCAACCAGACGAACGCCTCGATGAATTGGTGAAAGCCAAGGATGATCGGCAAGGCACAAAGTGCGTTGTGACTAGCTCGTCCGTCGCGATGTCGGAGAACGTCGACGCCGATTGCACCAACGACGATTCCGCCGACAAGATCAGCCTGCGGTGAGAAGCACACGCGTGCAACTTACAGCGCATTAGGCCCCCCACCTCGCCGAGGATGATTGCGCCGTCATGCGTGGGAGCATGTGCGCATGGGTGGTCGCTTCGCGCGCGGGTCCCTCGGTCGATCGGAGGCATGAACTCATGCGGCTTTCCAGCGGGCTTTTGGTGAGCCTCGGCGCTGAATTCCGCGAGCACCTGGCGGGACGCGGACGCAATTTTTGTAGCCGCGCACTCTCGTCGATACCCTCGCGGTCGGTCGCGGGATTTCTCCTACGGGCAGCGGTGGCTAGTGGGCGATGAGTCGCGTCGCGTGGTCTCGTGCGAGCTCGAGTTCGAGGTCTCCGAGGATGCGACATTCGTCTTCCAGCTAGCAGCGGCCAATTCGGCGGGATCGGTGACCTCCGAGAAGCTCGAGATCACGAGCGATGCCGTCACGCCCGCATCAACGAGCGAGATACCTGGACCGCACAGCGGACGTATCCACCTCGTTCGAGCCGGAATCGGCAATTTGAACGTGAGCTATCGCGCAGAGATCGACGTGGCCGAACCGTCCCCTGCCGAGGTTCCGACCGCGGATCCCGAGTTGCAGTTGCGCACCTCTTCCTTGGAGTTCTCCGAGGTGCTCTACCGAAGACCGAGTCGCTACTGCCCGACGGATCGGATCGTCGGCTTCGCGACCTCGGAGTTCGGAGTCGGGGGGGACGATTTCGCCCACGTGCAGACAATTGTCGATTGGATTCGGCGGCGGATCGAATATCTCCCTGGTTCGAGCACCTACCGGGACTCGGCCGAGGACACGCTGCTTACCGGGATGGGAACCTGTCGGGACTTTGCGCATCTCGGCGTCGCGCTCTGTCGGGCGGTCGGGATACCTGCTCGTTTCGCAGCGGTCTACGCCCCGGGGCTCACCCCGATGGACTTCCATGCGGTCTTCGAGGCGCGACAGGAGAACCGTTGGTGTGTCTTCGACCCGACCGGGCTCGCGCCCCGCGCGGCAATGGTTCGGATCGTCACCGGCCGCGACGCGGCAGATGCAGCGTTCGCCTCCGTGGAGCAGGGCAGCGCCCAGCTCGTAGCAATCGACGTGAGCGCGGTCGTCGGCTCCTCGTTGCCCGCCGACGATCTGTTGCAGCTAGTCGAGCTGGCCTAAGCCGGCGGGGGACATTGAACTAGGCAAGCTTTTTGACGAGCGCGGTCAAGGGCTCGGCGAGGCCACCCAAGGCTTTCGCTATGCGCTCGTCTTTAAGACGGTGGGTGTCTCGCAGGTACAGCAGATCTCGTCGGTCATCTCGTTGTTGCACGAGATACAAAATCGTAGACGGAGCAGATTCTTCGCTACTTCGATCTGGCCGAGTGCCCGTGTGGCTGCGTCGTCCGATGGCGCTGGCGCTTTGTGGTGAGCGTGAACCATCTGGTCTCCGATCAGATTCGAGACGAATCGAGGGTACCGCGTCGGGCCAATCCATCTTCGTCGGTCGGCGCGATCTTGGGCGGTGGAGTGTTTAGACGATTCGAATCGAACGGGGATTTTCGATCGTTCACGGCTGCGCGGAACGCCGATATGGCCGTCACGAAGCGTCCAGTCGTCTGTTTCGACGTCTTCGGGATTTTTGAGGCGACCGGGATTATTACAAATTCGCTGCTTACCGCGTTGCCTCGACTGAACGGCACTGCCCGCGTACCCGCTGACCTGCACGAACGCCCGCCGATTCGGTGGAGAACCGGTGTCGTGAGAGTAGGCAAGATCCTCGGCCGCGCTTGGACACAAGAAGGCAGAAAGTCGCAGTTCAACACCGGTAAGTGGCGCAGAAATCGCTGCTCGGCATTACGAGACTGCTGCGGCTAGGCAGCCGAACCTGTCGATGTTGGGTCTGTGTGAGAAATGAGAGGAGAGCGTTAGGGAGTGCCCACGCGCTCGGACATCGGCGGCTGGCGCCTCTACGGTCGTCATCGAACCGACATGTTGTCGATTCGATGAGGGTGGGTACGGACAGGTCATGCATCGTTGTTGCAGCCCCGACCGCCTGCTGGAGAATTTGGGGAGGCAGTAGATGCGAATAACAAGAAACCGGGAGAATAGGGGTTGCGAGGTTCGCAGACGACCTCTCCGTTCAATCGCCCTAGTCGGTTCCGCGGTGCTCGGCGCCGGCGGACTTTTCGGCGTAGCGCTCGGATCCGCCGGCGCCGCGACGCTGAACGCCTGGACTTCGGCGGGAACGCTCGGGACAGCTCGTGCAGGCGCCACTGCGACGGTGCTCACCAACGGTGGGGTACTCCTCGCCGGAGGAACGACCGGCACCGTCTCCACCGACACGCTCGCGACTACCGCGGAGCTCTACTCGCTGTCGTCGAATGCCTGGACTGCAACGGCAAGCGGCGCACCTGTGGTCGCCAATGCCGTCTCTGCACTGCTTCCGAACGGCAATGTCTTAGTTGCTGGAGGTTCCGCCGCCGGCGGCACCGCGACGAACCTGGCGGCGATCTACGACCCGACGACCAACGTCTGGAGCGCCGCCGCGGCGATGCCAAGTGGCGACGCTGTCTTTGGCGCATCTGCGGTGACCTTGCAGAACGGATCGATCCTCGTTGTCGGAGGTGACACCGGGACGCTCACCGCTCCTGTCCCATCGGCGCTGGTCAGCATCTACACCCCAACCACTGGTGCATGGACCGCGATGAACACGATGGCGACCGCACGAGCATTTCTCAGCGCGACGCTGCTTGGAAATGGCAACGTCGTAGTCGCAGGCGGCCAGACTGTGGTCAGCTCGACGGCGACGGTGGCGACAACCGCTGAGGTGTACTCACCGACGCAGAACACCTGGAGCGCGGCAGGCGCGCTCGTGACGCCGCGCTCGAACGCCCGATCGGCACTGCTCCCCTCGGGACAGGTTCTCCTCGTCGGTGGTCAAAATGCTGCAGGAACCGCGATTTCGAACGCGGAGCTCTACACCCCGGCTACGAACTCCTGGAGCGCAACCGGCTCACTAGCTACTGCTCGGACGAACGCCGTCGTGACCGCCCTACCAACTGGCCAGGTAATTGCCGCAGGCGGCTCTGACGGAGGTTCGAACACGTGGGCGACCACCGAGTTCTACAGCCCCGCCGTTGGAACGTGGGCAGCGGGTGCCAGTTTGACGAACGCCCGCGCGAATGCTTCGAGCGTGTTGTTGCCAGGCGGGACCTTGTTGGCCATCGGCGGCGAAGCCGCTGGGATCGCGCTTGCCAGTGCCGAGTCCTACTTCGCAGCTGCACCTGCCGCGTTCAGCTCCGCCGCGACGTTGACCGCCGTGACGGGAGCGACGACCAGCTTCCCAATCCAGGCGACCGGTACGCCACTTCCAACGATCGCCGAGAACGGAACGTTGCCCCCTGGGCTTTCCTTCGCGGCTGGTGCTGCCGGTGCGGCGACGATCTCGGGTACTGCTACCGGTCCAATCGGTGCCTTCCCGGTTACTTTGACCGCAACGAACGGGGACGGCACAGCTGCCACCCAGACGCTCACGATCACGGTCGCCCAACCTGCATCGCCGGGGTATCTGCTCGCGGCCAAGTCGGGGACGGTCTACGCGTACGGCCAGGCAGTAAAGGCGAGCTCGCTCGTAGTCAGCGCGACCAAGCGTCCAGTAGTTGCGGTCGGACGTAGTGCTGGGACGAAGGGCTACTACCTCGTGACCGCGCTCGGCAACGTCTACAACGAGGGCGGTGCACCGTTTTACGGCTCGCCCGCGCACAAGCGCCTCGTGACGCCGATCGGTGCTTTTGCCAGCACGCCCGACGGAAAGGGCTACTGGCTGAGCGAGCAGAACGGCACGGTGTTTGCCTACGGTGACGCCGTCACCTACGCCGCGCTGTCGCTGAATGCCAAAGTGCGGCCGGTGGTCGCTATGGCGTCGAGTAGTGACGGGAAGGGCTACTACCTCGTCACCTCGCTCGGCAACGTCTACAACGAGGGCGACGCGGTCTTCTACGGCTCAAAGGCAAAGGCGCATCTGCCGCATCCAATCACCGCATTCGCGATGAGCGCCGACGCCAAGGGCTACTTCCTCGTCTCGTCTG
>DATCDR010000138.1:0-11147 GCA_036510575.1 Acidimicrobiales bacterium
CGACACGGCACGACGGCCGGCCTCAAGGGTCCGTCACGACCGCCCTCCGGGCGCCCTTGACCCCGGCCTCAGCGGCGCGAACGACCCACAGAAACCCGAGTAGTCCCGAAATACGAAGGTAGGGACTCGAATGGCACCCGGACGCGCAGCATTCGCGACTGCGCCGATCTTTGATCTCGGCTAGTCGTTTTTCGCCAAATCTCGACGAGGACCGCCGCTCAAGCGCAAGCTCCGATCGATCGAGGCGGTCTCGTGGAGTTGCAGGCTCACCTTGAGGGATCGCATGCAATAGTCATGAATGGATTCGGAAATATAAGGTTGCTGCGGGAGTTGGTGGGCCTGTGCATGTTCAAGTCGATGAAACTGTCCGAGGTCTGCCTACCCGCCTCGTTTCAGTGGAGTCCGGATTGGCAGCGCCTCGTGGCTCACTGCGATCGGATATCAGCGGCAGTCATCGAGAGCGCGTGGACGACGCACCTTCATGTGCGTGCACTACCAGTGGACACAATGAGGATTCGGAAGAGCCCGCCTTGAGGTCTTGGCTCGGTGAACTGCCGGCATGATTCGCACCTCTGCCGATCCGCTCGAGCAACCTGTTCTTTCGTCGCTTGCCGGAGCGCATGCTCGGTTTGCTGAGGTTGTCGGACAGGTCGTTCGGTATCAGCCTGAGGTCTCGCCCTTCGTCGCGTTCACGCATGACGCCGACGACGCCGCTTGGGATGATCTGGTTCAAATGGTGGGCCCGAATGCGACGGCTATCATCTACGGGGCGCGATCCGAACCTCCCAAGGGGTGGGCGATCCGCCGCCGACTCGAGGCGATCCAGTTGACCGGAGTCAACCTTGTGGCTGTGCGGGACCTAGAGGCCACCGTGCTCGAAACGCGCGACGTCCCTCAGATGCTCGACCTCGTCGGCCGGACTCAGCCCGGCCCGTTCCTCTCTCGCACTATCGAGATGGGTGCGTATTTGGGTATTCGGAGAGGCGAGAAGTTGATCGCGATGGCCGGTGAGCGGCTGCGCCCGGCAGGCTGGACAGAGATCAGCGCCGTATGTACCGATGAGGACTACCGCGGCAGCGGCTTGGCGACGCGTCTCATACGAGCGATCAGCGTTGGCATCCGGGAACGCGGCGAGACGCCGTTCCTCCATGTATCGGCGTCGAATCACGGCGCCCTTCGCCTCTATCGGTCGCTCGGATTTGAAGTCCGTCGGTCGGTGAACATTCTCGCGGTGCAGACGCCGCCGAGCGTGGTTGATCCCAGGCCGTCGATGAGAGAGGGGTCGAACCGATGAGCGAGCCCGGGCGCGAAGCCGTCGGACTAGCGAGTGACCTTTTTCGGATCGATACGACTCGTATCGGAGCCGCGGCAACGCTCGGCGTGAATGTCGCGCGGCCAAATGCTTGGCAACGACTTCGAGCGTCATCGGATATGACGCCAGCGATCTAGAGTCTGGCGCTCGAAGGAGAACACCATGATCGTCGTCGTCAGCGAAGAGCCAATTGCCAATCTGCCCATCAATCGTTGACCGGCGTTGCGATGCCACGCAGACTTTGGCAATGTGTGCGCTGACTACAACCTGGCGTCGAGCACCCTGGCCACGAAGACGATGGGCGACCACAGAAGGCCGTCGTGTGGAATTCGTAGTGCGCCATCACGACGTGGCGGCGGACCGCGATCCAGCGATCTGCTGCGCGATCTCGTTGCGTAGGAAGATGGGCCGCTCGTGACGAGAGCCAGGCGGGTCTTGGTGCTCGCCGGACTTGCGGTCTTTCTTCTCAGCTCTCCCGTTGTGGCCTCGCGAGTCGGGCTCGCAGCGGGCACGACGACACCGGCGCGCAACGCGCTGATCCGAGAGTCCTCCACCAGCCCCTATCCACTGCCGGCTCCTGCCGTGGAGCCGGGAGCGTGTATCACGCTGCCGCCTGGTCCACCAGGACAGCCGCTCCCGGCGCCGAAGGTCCCCGAGACCTCGATCCCGATCGTCGCATCGCCTGGGCCGCGCGACGTCTCGCTCGCCGTATTCAAGGGCAAGGGCATCTGGGTCACGTTGTTCCCCGGCCAGCCCGCGAAAGCGGCGGGCCTCGTCAAGACCGCGCGGCGTGCCGGGCTGGACGCACTCTACGTGCGAACCGGGAGCAGCACCGACGGCTTCTACGGCGGTCGTCTGCTCAAAAAGCTCGTCCCCCTCGCTCATCGGTACGGCATCGCCGTCATCGCCTGGGACTTCCCGACGCTCTCTGACCCCGCCGCCGATGCGGCAAGGGCTGCCGATGCATTCCGCTACGGCGTCGACGCCTTCAGCACCGACATCGAGGAGGAGCCGGAGGGGACCTATCTCACGTCGCGCCGCGTCGCCTACTACCTCTCCGTCGTGCGCAAAGAAGCTGGGTCGCGTCCGGTCGTCGCGACGGTGCCGCGTCCCACGAGCCTCAGATTCGCCGCCTATCCGTATCCTGCAGAGGCGCCCTTCGTCGACGCCTTCGCGCCGATGGTCTACTGGTCCTGCACAGAGCCCGGCGCCGCGGTCGCGCTCGCTGTCGAGGTGCTGCGTCCGCTGCGGCCCGTCGTGCCGATCGGAGAGGACTACGACATGGCGAGTGAGGGCGGTCCAGTGGGGCTACCTTCGGGCGCGCAGGTCTGGCGCTTCGTCGACGTCGCGGCACGCGATGGCGCGATTGGCATCAGTCTCTACGATCTCGAGTCCGGCGGCCCGGTCCAGCTCGCGGCGCTCACCGAGTACCCCTGGCCCGCGGTTGCAGCGAAGTAGGTCCGGCAGCTGCAGCGCGGCGGAGTTCCCTAATGGTGCGGTCGGCGCAGACGCGGAGCGGCTGGCCGCGAAGTGGACGACAATGCTGAGATGCAGGAACGTGAACAGCGACACCGGATGGAAAGCTGATGGCACGTCTCCTCATCGCCGCGCGGAGCCCAGCTCGAGCCGCCGACGCGACGCGCCAGGTCCTCGAGCTGCTCGGTAGTGACCACACCATGATCATTCTCGTCGTCGTGCGTCCCTCGCTCGTCGCTTCCGCGGTGGGCGACGGTGGTGACATGCCGGCTGGACGCGTCGGCGACAGCAACGAGACGGTCCCCGAGGACGTCCTCGGGGCCGCAGCGAGGGCCGAGTCAGACGTTCGCAGCGAACTCGACGACGAACTCCGTGACCTGCACGTCCATGCCCAATTGCGCGTCCGGGTGGAAATCGACGATCCCGGCGAGGCCTTCTGCCGTGTGGCGGCACAGGAGCGGGTTGACTTGCTGGTTCTGGGCCGGCGTAACCGGACCCTCGCGAGCCGCCTCCGCCTCGGCTCGGTGACGCACCATGTGCTCGAACATTCGCACTGCCCGGTGCTCGTCGTCCACGAGAAGGACGGCTGACCGTTTCGACGACGGCTTATCGTTGAGCATCGCCGCTGGCTCTCGAGCGCCCGTATGACGAACGCGAGCAGTTGCGTGTCATATCCGCGCTCGCTTGAACGCCGCTGGGCGTGAGTTTCAGAAGCGAGCGACTCTGACACGGATACAGCCTGTGCCGAGTTACCGACATAGAGGGTGCAGATTTCTGGCTGAAAAATACCTGCACAAGACCCATAACCGTCGCGAATCGAATCCAGTTCGCGCGTAGATGCGTCGCGAAAGTGCTGCTCAGTGCCATTCGGGGTCTACTCGAGTCGAGCCAGTAGAAGGCCCAGTTGCGACTGGCAGTCCAGCGCTCGAGGGGTCGAGCCTCAACGTCTCCACCAAGACAGCGACGTTCGCATCCCGGTCCTCTTGAGGCCCGGGGGTTCGCGGCGCTTTGTGCCAACCACTTCCGCGGCTACCTTGGCGAGCAGCGGTCGTTAACCGACGAATTGGGGGTCAAAATGAAGCTTGTTCTGTTCGACGACTACCGGCCCGGAGTTCTCCGAGGCGACGGCGTGGTGGACTGTTCATTAGCCGTTCCTGACGCGGTGGGCAACACCGCCATGACCACCGTCATTGAGCAGTGGGCTTCCGCGCGACCGAAGTTTGAGGACCTCGAAAGGAATGGGAAAGCTGTCCCGTTCGCTGACGTCACCCTTCGCGCGCCAGTGGCCAAGCCGGGCAAAATCTTGTGCATGGCCGCGAACTTCAGGGAAGGAACGGGCAAGCCACCACTGCCGATCGGCGGGTTCATCGTCTCGCCGGAAGCGGTGCTCGACCCCAATGGAACCTGCGTCCTGCCGCCGCAGGATTTCTCGATCTGCCATCACGAGGCGGAGCTTGTCGCGGTGATCGGTAAAAAGGGCCGCGACGTGAGCGAGGCAGACGCGTTGAGTTACGTATTCGGCTACACCGCAGGTGTCGACGTTTCTGCTCGACCGTCGGCAACCGTCAGCTGGGCGTACCTTGGGAAGGCATTCGACGGGGCGAAGCCGCTCGGCCCGTGCATCGTAACAGCGGACGAGATCGGTGACCCGCACTCGCTCCAAGTCCGGCTTTCGGTCGACGGCGCGCTCCGCCAGGACTACAACACCAGTGATATCGGCCACCCGATCCCCGAGTGCCTCGCTTGGTATTCGTCGTTTATCACGATCCTTCCGGGCGACCTCCTTTTCATCGGCACGAACCATCAGCAGCTGGGCCCGCTTCAAGACGGTGAAGTCTGCAAGATGGAGATCGAAAGGATCGGCTCGTTCACCTTCTCGGTCAGTGACCCGAAGAAGCGCTCCTGGCCGAAGGGCCTCGATCTGAGCATCGGCCAGACCGTTCGTCAGCGGCTCGAGGAGGCGTAGCTTCGACGCGGGTCGACCTTCTTGAGCCCTCGCTCGGTGCCTGCTGACATAGTGTCTGGTTCGTTCATCACCGATCGGGCTATGAAGCATTTCCCGCCGGCTCCGCTTGAGCAGAAACGAAACGTGCTCGCCTCGCTTCTCGTCTCCTTCTATCTTTCTGCCCAACTCTTCGGGGCGGTTTCAAGGGCTCGCGCAAGTTCTCGGGAGCGAACGAGGCTTCGTTGGATCTGGCGAGGTCGAGAACGGTGACATCTCTCGAGATCGGGTAGGAGGCGAGAAAGGATGCTCCGGCCGATACGGTTGGCGCTGTGAGCGAGACGTCTGCCGGACTTGCCTGTGTCTACTGCGGCGCCCATCACCGTCGGGCCGCCGAGGTACGGACCTGCTGGGAGCGCTCATTGCAACTTGGCGCGCCGTCACCTCCGAGTAACGGATGGGTGAATGGCGACGTCTTGGCGAGCGCCGGGGTCGGCGCTGGGACCATGGGTCCGGTGCTCGGGCGGAGCGTCATAGTGAGTGGGGGACAGGCACCGCCCGTCGCCTGGGCGCGGAGCGAGCGGGCTGGCGGTGAGATTGGAGAGCTCGAGCAGGCGTGGCTCGAACGGACACCGCTCGTAATCGAGGTCGAAGAGGAGATACCCACCGAAGAGGTGGAGGGGCGTCCGGTGTGGTCGCTGTCACCGTCGTTCGCATTCCCCGGCGAGCGTCGCGCTCATGCCACCTTCGCCAATGCCGTCGACGCCCGGGGTGGGACGAGCCGTTGGTACCTGGCAGAGGACGCGGTGCGGCTGGGAGCGACGTCTGGGGGACCTGCTGACGTGGTGCTGCCCGACGGAAGATCGGCTTATTGTGATGGCGGACCTCTGCAGTGGCGCGGAGAAGTCGGCGGGATGCTGCTCGTACCCCGCCTCTCGTTGGCGGCCGGCTCCCTCGTCCCATTCGGCTCGAACGACACCGATGCCGTCCTGGCGCCCGACCAGCTGGCGGCAGTCACCCACGTCGGCGGTGCAGCTCGCATCATCGCGCCAGCGGGATCGGGCAAGACGCGGGTGCTTACCGAGCGGGCACGGCACGTTCTGCGCCGCTGGAATGTGCCGGGCCGCGCCGTCACGCTCGTCGCGTTCAACAAACGCGCG
The DNA here is from genome assembly GCA_036510575.1 of Acidimicrobiales bacterium. GTDB lineage: Bacteria > Actinomycetota > Acidimicrobiia > Acidimicrobiales > Bog-793 > DATCDR01. The sequence continues at coordinate 5,891 of DATCDR010000138.1, forward strand.
GCCGACGAGATGAAAGAGCGCACGCCTGATCTGCCCGAGCTCGGAGTCCGAACGCTGAACGCGCTTGGACTCTCGCTCGTGACTCGGTCTGGACCCGCGACCACGATTGACGAGCGCGAAGTTCGCTCGATCCTTGACACGTTGGTTGACCTTCCCCGACGGGCAAATACGGACCCGGCCGCGGCGTGGATGGAAGCTCTTTCGGGGGTGCGACTTGGACTTCAGGACCCAGCGGCGGTGGAGGCCCAGTTCGGCGGCGACGTGGACGGCTTGCCCAGAGTGTTTGAGGCCTATCGACGTCTCCTGGCCGATAGGAGCCTCGTCGACTTCGACGAGCAGATCTACCGGGCGGTCGAGATCCTTCTCACCGACCCGGCGGCCCGTCGCTCGGCGCGGGCGACATGTCGGCTACTCCTTGTCGACGAGTTTCAAGATCTCACGCCTGCGCATCTCTTGCTCATTCGATTGCTGGCAGGCCCTGACGGTGCGGTTTTCGGGGTTGGCGACGACGATCAGACGATTTATGGCTACTCGGGTGCCTCGCCGGAGTGGCTTATCGACTATCGGCGGTTCTTTCCGAGCGCTGGTGAGCACTCACTCGAGGTCAACTACCGCTGTCCGGTCCCCGTCGTCGAGGCGACCCGGACATTGCTTACCCACAATCGTCGCCGGGTGCCGAAAAGCATCGTCGCCGCTCCAGGTCGCGAGGCACTCGGGTCCGAACTCGAGGTGAAGATCGGCACGGATGCGCTCGCTGCGACTGTCGAAGTGGTCGAGGGCCTTGTCAAAAGCGGCGTAGCGCCAAGCGATATCGCGGTCTTGACTCGAGTCAACGCGTCGCTGGCATCGGTCCAGGTGGCGCTCGTGCATCGCCAGATTCCGATGCAGCCGGCGGTAGACGTGTCGTACCTCTCACGAAGCGGGGTACTGGCGGCGCTCGCATGGCTTCGTCTAGCAGTCTCTGCACCAGAACGCCTCGCCGGCCCCGACGTAGCGCTCGCAGCCCGACGGCCGTCGCGCGTCTTGTCGCAGAAGGTGATCGAGTGGATGGGCGAGCAGCGGAGCATCGCTGAGCTAACGGGGCTGGCAGACCGGCTAAAGGACCGCGATGCAGAGAAGATCCGAGGCTTTCTCTCCGATCTCGAGGCAGTCCGCCGACGCGCCGCCTCGGGTACGACCGCCACCTTGCAGGCAGTACGCGACGACGTCGGTCTCGACCGTGCCATGGAGTTACTAGAGGGCGCCCGCCGGCGCCTTGACCGCTCTGCTCAGACCGACGACCTCGATGCGTTGGTAGCCCTCGCCTCGCTTCACCCCGACCCGGGAGGTTTCGAGGACTGGCTTCGCGAGTCGCTACGTAATCCTGGGTCAGCCGATGGGGTGATGCTCTCCACGATCCACCGAGTGAAGGGACAAGAGTGGCCACACGTGGTGCTGCATGAAGTATCTGCTGGCCTCTTACCGCACCGTTTGGCGACCGATGTGGAGGAGGAGCGCAGGATCTTCCACGTCGGCTTGACCCGTGGTTCATCGTACGTCCATGTCGTAGCGGGCGACCCGCCCTCCCCATTTCTTGCCGAGTTGACTGAGGAGTGGCAGCCAACCCGCCCCTCGCTGCCCGAGCCAGGTCCTCGCCCAGGTTCAGTGTTGCAGCGGGAGAAAGTGGGCCGGACGAAGCGTGGTGACGTCGCGAATGATGGGCAGGCGCGGAAAGCGGAGCCGAAGTTGGTGCCAAGGCTCGACCTGGAATTCGAGCACCGCGGCCATCGATCCCGGATCGTCGCTGTCGACGGCGAGGGCGTAATGGCGGCTGTTGGCCAGGCGAGGATGCGCGTGAACTACGGGGAAGTGGTCCTGGTGGAGGGTCGCAGGGTGCGTCTCGTTCCCGAACCCCCCGCCCCCGAAGTCATCGAGCGGGTACGCCAGGCGCTTCGCGCGTGGCGTTCGAAGCGTGCGACAGAAGACGGCAAACCGGCCTATGTGTTTCTCCATGACCGCACGCTTGAGGCGCTGGCCAGCACGTTGCCGTCGAGCATGGCGGCGTTGGCACGAATCAATGGGATTGGCGCGGCCAAGCTCGAGTCCTACGGCGACGAGCTGCTTGCCCTCGTCGCGGTAGCGCGCGACGACAGTCGAGAGTCCTACGGCGACGATCGGGAGCAGACCTAGGCGACAGTGCTCGGAGCGCTGCGGGCCCGAGGTGCGGAGATGTTCCTTCTAGCTCGCCGCAGGCGGATATCCAAAGAACCGGTAGCCCTGGCGGGGCAAAGTCGAGTGGAGTCGGCTCGGATCGGGTACGCACGGATGACTCGCAGTCGAAGCGGTCGTGGGGTTCGAGTCCGATCGCCGCTACCGAGTGACACCGACCCCGTTTGATGGAACACTGTTCCAGCCACAGGATGTCGGCGTGGGCGGAGTGTAAATCCTCGAATCAATGCGTGCGGCACTCGAGCGAGCTGGGGGCTAGGGCTTATGACAGTGCTGCCGCTCTTTTCACCGCTTTGTATGCCCAGCTATCTGGAGCGAGCGGGTGATGCTCCTACCGAGTCCGCTGCCGCCGTACCAGGTGGGCCGGCCACAGCGACCACCGATTAGCCAGACGAAGAAGGGGAACCTGATGAGTGTCGCGTCACGCCTTGACCCGGAGTTCCGAGAAGTCATCGCTGCGTTGCCCGGTTACGGCTTCGATTGGGCAAGCGTTTCGATCGACCAGATCGCCGAGGCGAGGGCGCGGCTTCGGGTTCTGCGTCCGCCGCTCGATCCGGCATTGATCGAAAGCGAAGTACGCGATATCTCGGTGCCTGGTCCAGCGGGCGCCTCCGACGTCGTCTTGCGCATCTACCGGCCGAAGGCAGGAGGCAACGACCTGCCCTGCATCTATTGGGTGCACGGCGGCGGTTACATGTTCGGTTCGGCGATGGATCCCGACGCTCGGCTCGACCGCTGGGTAAATGAGATCGGCTGTGTCGCCGTCTCGGTCGAGTACCGCCTTGCGCCCGAGACCCCTTTCCCCGGGCCGCTCGACGATGTGTACGCAGGACTGCAGTGGGTCGCGAAGAACCCGTCCGAGCTGGGCATCGACGCTTCGAAGCTCGCCATCGGTGGCGGGAGCGCTGGCGGCGGGCTTGCGGCCGGACTCGCGTTGGTAGTTCGTGACCGTGGCGAGATCCCGGTCATCTTTCAGTTGCTGATCTACCCGATGATCGACGACCGATTCGTGACCGTTTCATCCACGATGGATACGATCGGCTGGACGACGGCCGCGAGCCGGCTCGGCTGGTCCTGCTATCTCGGGGTGACTCCCGGCAGCGACGGTGTGTCGCCGTACGCGGCGCCCACGCGGGCCGAGGACCTGAGCGGGCTCCCGCCGGTCTTCATCTGCGTCGGCGATCTGGACAATTTCCGAGACGAGGACATCGAGTACGCCCGGCGGCTCTCCGATGTGGGGATTCCGACGGAGCTTCACGTTTATCCAGGAGTCCCGCACGCCTTCGAGAACTCTGCGCCAGAGATAGCGATCTCGACGCGCTTTTCGCGCGACATCACCGACGCCCTAAGGACGGCCTTTTTTCGGGCCGGGAGCTGACCGGCCCGCCTGGAGCGGCAATGGAGGACGCCTTGGCGTGCCGACGGCCCTGGTGTCTACACCCACAGCGTCTATCGCGAGCGAGTCTCGTAGTCGATGCTCGGTCGGTCGCTGCACTTCGTAGGAGTTCGTCCTTAGAGACGTTCAAACCGCCCAATTGAACCCCACGGATGATGAACAAGACGCCCGAGACGATCGCGCTGCCGTCTAGCTTGGACCCGGGAGCGCCTCAGGAAGTCCGAACCAGGGGAGCACGCTCGTCTCGAAGCGGGTCATGGCGCAGATCTGGTCGCCGCTTAGGGTGAGAACGAAGAGGCCCGTCGCGTGGCGGAGGCCGGCAGAAGTGCGTACGTAGGCACCGAATGCTGGTTGCCCGTTGGCGCGAGTCTCGATGAGGTCGAATTGCCGTCCAGAGCCGAAGATGAGGCTGCAGAATTGGGTCACGAGATCGCGGCCAACGTATTCGAGGGACATCGGTGGCATCGACATGAAGACATCGTCGGTAAGCACGGCCACGAGCGCGCCGAGATCGTCGGATTCGTACGCGCTGACGAACCTGGTCAACAGGGCACCCTCCGAGGGTGAGCTTGAGGCGGGAGGCGGCTCGCGACTATCTGCCAACGACCATCGGTTCTGCAAATTGGCGCGCGCTCGTTTCAGTGCGCTGTTGACCGATTCGAGGCTCGAGTCAAGGATGTCGGCGACCTCGGCCGCGTGGAAGCCGAGCACGTCGCGCAAGATGAGCACGGCGAGCTGTCGAGGCGGCAGGGCTTGGATGGCAGCAATGAACGCCAAGGAGATGGATTCGGTCCGCTCGTAGCGCCTCGGGGCCAAATGGCGCGTCGAACGCGCCAATAAGGAGGGAGTCCGGAAATGGCTCGAGCCACACGGTTTCGCTGAGTCGAGTGGGCTCGGGAGGCTGAACTCCGGGGATGTTCCACTCTCTGGCCGGTCGTCGGCTGGCCGCGCGACGGTAGTTGAGGCACCTGTTGGTGGCGATCCGGTAGAGCCAGGTTCGGAGCGAAGCGCGCTCCTCGAAGCCGCCGAGCCCTTGCCACGCTGCGAGCAGCGCGTCTTGGAGCGCATCCTCGGCGTCTTGGAGGGATCCGAGCATCCGGTAGCAGTGCACTTGCAGCTCTCGCCGGTGTGGATCGGTCAACGCTGCGAATGCATCACTATCCCCAGCTCGCGCAAGCGAAATCAGGTCGGTTGTCACCGCCATCACCGTAGGTCCCCCTCAACTCGCACCTTGTTGCAGTCCATCTCCATATCGACACCAGCGAGACGACGAACCGGGCGGTCATCATGCGCCCAATCTCTTGAGGTCGCGGTGTCTACATCAGTGGCGTCGACGAATGCCAACGATTAAAGGAGAACTTGGATGGGAAAGCTTGTGATCAGCACGAACGTCTCCCTCGATGGAGTCGTACAAGACCCGGACGGGCAGGAAGGCTTTAAAAACGGCGGTTGGTTCACCAAGTTCGGCGGTAAGGACCTCGAACCATGGGCGAAGCTGTCATTCGAAGAGTCACTCGGTGCTGAGGCCCTCTTGTTGGGTCGGCGCAGCGAGGAATGGCTCGCTACGCGGTGGGCATCGCGGACAGGCGACTGGGCAGATCGTCTGAACACGCTTCCGAAGTACGTCGTGTCCTCGACCCTAAGCGAGGCGAA